>JBCCEV010000092.1:0-17066 GCA_039030125.1 Pseudomonadota bacterium
GGAGAAACGCTGGGGCCGCTCGCGCCAAGACCGCGAACCTGGGCGCGGAAGCCAATTTTTCGGTACAACCAGCCCGGTTGGAAGGCGTCGTTTAGCGCGTCGCTAATGATTGTCGACTTGGCACCGTCGCTTAGTGCGTATTGCACCAGCAGCCAAGGGCCTTTATAGGTTGGTGAGTGGCGAGAGAGTTTTTGCCGGGCAATGATGCTTTGCCCGTCTGGGGTCCACGTCGGGCTGCTGAGCCCCTCAAATTTCTCTTTCGAAATTTGTTGGCGCTCCGTTCCATCCAAGCGCATGGTCCAGATATTACGTGTGCCGTCGCGATCCGAAATAAAGGCGATCCGCTCGCCGTCCGGGGAGAAGCGCGGCTCTATATCCCAGGCCCGGTCCTGCGTTAGTGCAATTGCGCGACCACCGCTGCGTGGCAGCGTGTAGATGTCGCCCAACAGGTCAAAGACGATGGTTTGGTCGTCCGGTGATACCGAGAGCGACATCCAGGTGCCCTCGGTGGCTGTGAATTCAAGTCGGCGCGGTTCGCCCTGGGGGATAGTGATGTCCCATTGCGCGGATGGTTCATCAGATAGAACCGGGTTTGGAAACGTCACAAAAAATGCTGTGAGCAGCAAGAGGTTCAGCGCTTGGCGCGACGTTGATATTTTCACTAATAGTTAACGTGCAGCGATCGCGCGCGCCGGCGCCTAGTAAGCGTACGACAGCCGCAGCCCGACGCGTCGCGGTTGTGGATCGACCAAACCGTCGGCGCCGAGTCCGCGTAAGCCGGTGAAGTAGCTCTGATTGAAGAGGTTCTCGGCAAAAGCCGACAAGCGAAACGAGCCTTTCTCAAGTCCCAAACGCAGGTTGGCCAGTTGGTAGGAACGAATGCGCGTAGCGTTACGATCGGTGCGGGTGGTCGCGTTTTTAAATATGAACTCACCAGCCGCAACCTGAAAATACTCATCGACAAAAAACCATTCCAGGCGGGAAAAGAAACGCCAATTAAAGAATAACGGCTGGGTATACTGGATGGCCGCGTTGGCGGTCCACTCCGGCGCTCGTGGTAACTTGAAGCCGTCCAATCTTAGCGGTTCCGCTGTCCCGCTGATCGCGTTCCAAACCAGCGAAAATGCCTCCGGGTGGTCGACAAACGTAGCGTCAAGGAATCCGATTCCGAGTGACATCTCAAGCCGCTCGAAGGGTAGGGCATCAACCTCCAGCTCCACCCCTCGCGATCGCGCGGCCGGCGCGTTTTGAACGATCCGCCGCCCGCCGTCAAAGTTCGCGACCTGCAGGTCCTCCCAGTCCATAAGGAAAGCGGCTGCGTTGACTCGTAATCGCGAGTTAAAGAACTCGCTTTTCAAACCGAGTTCATAATTCCACACGATCTCTTTATCGAACGTCGGATCGATGCCCAAGAGTATTCCGTTCCCGCCGCCGCTTTTAAAACCTCGCGACGCCGACACGTAGGTGTAAATATCTGGTGTCAAGGAAATGCCCAACACCCCGCGGGGTGAGGAATCGCGATCTGATACCACTTGCCCAAGGTTCACCGCCGAGAAGCTTGAAATGGTTTCCGGGAAAAAAGGCGGGAACGCAGGAATTCGCGTATTGAAGATATTGATGTCGTAGCGCTTGTAATCGGTTTTGCTAAAGCGATTACCGAGGGTCACTTCTACCTGTGGTACTAGGCGCAATGTGAGATCGGCGAACACCGCGCGCATCACAAATTTTTCCCGCAACACGTTATCAAAGCCGTTACCGGGCCCTAGGAAGGTATCTACGCCTTGGTCGCGAATGCTTCGAATCGTGGTGTCGTCGCCTGCATAAATAACGCCGGTAACCAGATCCGCGCTCTGTCCGAATTCCGCTTCCACCCGGACTTCTTGGCTAAACGAACCGAGCCGCGTTGTTGAATCCTGGACTTCTAAATCGTCCGGCGTAAAGTCTCTGTCGTTGAATTCCCGATACTTATTTTCGATAAGCCCTGTGGTGCTGATGATCCGCCAGTTGTCGAACTCATATTCGATGTTGGCAACATAAACTTCGCCTTCGATATCGGTAAAGCTGTCTCGGTTTAGATCGATAGACCACGGTCTGTCGGGGATGCCGAAGCGCGTGGGGTCGCGGTCCACTACGGCGTTGGCACCCTGGCGGAGATCGTTGTGCCGCGCGGACAGATCAATGGTGAGCCGATCAAAAAACTTTAACCGCAGCGCAGCTCGAACGCCGAAAGCGTCGATATCTGAGCGGCCACCGGCCGGACCCACATTGCGAATGAATCCGTCGCTCCTTTCATCGTAGGCACTTAAGCGGAGCGCAATATGATCGCTGATGATCGGAACGTTGACCGAGCCCCGCAGCAAATGAGCGTTGAAGCTGCTGCCTTCGACGTCGAGACGCGCTTGGAATTCATCGGCGGGTTTCGCGGAAGTAATATTGACCGCGCCGGCGGTGGCGTTGCGCCCAAATAAGGTGCCCTGTGGGCCCCGAAGGATCTCAATACGTTCCACATCCAGCAGGTTGGGATCATAGGTTCTAATCGACGAACCGGGTGCGATATTGAAACCGTCAACGTAAATACCCAGCGCGTTCTGGCGCCCCACGATGTTGCCAACGCCGCGAATGGAGAGCTGGGTGCGGCCACGGTTGCCGTTATTTAAAAAAGACACGTTGGGGGTCGCGAGAAAGTAATCCGAGAGATCCTCGATTTGGCGATCACGGATCTCGTTCGCGTCAAATGCCGTAACACTGACAGGTACGTCTTGCAGCGATTGTTCGCGCCGCTGCGCGGTGACGGTTATTTCTTCCAATAAACCCGGGGTCGCGACATCATCGGCGCTGGATACCGGGTCGCCGCTCACACAAATCCAGCAAACAACGAGCAGGCCGATCATGCGACCCGTTTGGGGCAGTTTCTCAGGTAATTTGTGGCAATAGCTCAAGGTACGCATGGGCTTAGACCGAAGTTTTTAGGCGCTAGCAGCCCCAAAGGCCGAAATCGAAATAGTAATTATTCGCATTTATGTTACATTGAGCCAGTCGTCTGCACGTTACGACCCGACCAAGAGGTCTGAGCTTTCTTTCGTGACAATAAACGAAGGGCGAAAGATCAGCAGCTTAGCGTGCGCAATTCTGATGGGCTGGCTACGCGAAAAAGCTCCTTGCAGGAGAGTTTTCACTAGGGAGAACTAACGATGACACAACCAAGAAATCTTGTTCGAGGCGCAATCGCCGCCACGATAACGCTATTTATTTCCGCGGCCGCGCAAGCAATCACGATCACCCACAGCGATCGTGGATCTTTCCAATTTACGAATTTGGTTAACGGGATCTGGAAAACACCCGATGGCTCGTATCAAGCGCGTGCATTGAACAACGGGGTCCCCGTTGAATTTAACCGCAATTACACGGTATTCGACTTCTCGTTGCTGAGCGGAACCGCGACCGGGGCAACCTTACTGCTATGGCTGGATACGCCAGCGGGACCTGGTTTGGCCCCCGGCTACCAGAGCAGCGCACCGTCAGAAACGCTTAGCCTTTTCAGCGTGGCAACCGATCCGACTGAACTTCTCGCCGGCGATGCCGGCACCAATCCCGGTTCTGTTTTTGGCGACCTGGGTTCCGGTACGCCTTATGGCTCGCAATCCATGACGGCCGCCGACATGGGCTCATACATTGCCTTCGATCTAACGGCAGCGCTTGGCGACATTAATACCGCGATTACCAATGGCTCCAGCTTTGCGATCGGTGGGGCGATGAGCACCATCGATGCGAGTTACGGGACCGGTGGTATTACGGAAGGTATCTTCCGTGGCAGCGCCACCGGCGATCCGGCCAGTCAATTGATCCTCACTGGCGTGGTGCCGGTACCTGCAGCGGTCTGGTTGTTGGGTTCCGGACTGCTAGCATTTGTGGGGATCGGCAAAAGACGCTCGCGCTAGCGGCTCAAGTCGTCAACGCGATCGCACGGTTCGTTCAGGACGTTGAGATGAGGGCGCTCCGCTCCTGGGTCGCCAGCACCCTGGTGCTGGCTGCCATCAGCGGTGTAGGCGTGTCACCCATTGCGGCCAACGCGATGGACGTGCCCGCGCAATGGAATGGCACGATCACCAACCGCACGGGCCCGTTCGCATTCTTGCTGTATCCGCCCGGCACCTCGATGGCGGTTGATAGCACCTGGACGCTCAATGGCACTACCGTCGTGAGCGCTCTGTTCAGCATTTCCATCGGGATCAGCACCTTGACGGGGCAAACGGTGTTCGGGTGCGGATCTGTAGGGACGGCCTCCTGCCCTTTGCCAATGGCGCCAACCGATCCACCGTCGATTCCAATGACGCAGACACCTGGCGCTACCTCATGGACGCTGGCTCCTAATGGGCTGCCCTCCGGCGGCTCGGGATCGTTCAACGGGGTGCTGTTGTGGCCGATCAGTGGGGCTAATGGCTCGGCAGCAACGATGACCATCACGGGCGGCCCGAATAGCGTGATGTCGTTGACCATCAACGGGGGGGTTGGTGTGGGTACACTCACCGCCGTTGGTGAGTGGAGCGGCGGCGTCGAACCGCCCGATCCGCTAGATCCAGAGCCACCGGCCACTGAAGTTCCGATCCCGTTTACCGCTTTAGTACTGCAAGCCGCGGTCCTGCTTGGCGTTGGGTTACAGCGCAAACTAACGAGCTAGCCATGCCTGCCGCCGCCTGGCGAGACGACCTCGCTGCACTCAGCGCCAGTGCTTGGATCGCTCCTGAGACCCCTCATCTCCGTGACACTAAGTTATGCCGATGGGCTCGCGTATAATCCGGCGCTCTTGGACTTCCCCGCGTGAAGGGAAAGGCTGAGTCGCATTGTCATTTGATGCTGAAACGGGTCACAAGGTCTTAGGCCTCGGGTCTGCTCGGGGTTCAGCTTCACTGCGACAGTGCCCGGATGGCGGAATTGGTAGACGCAAGGGACTTAAAATCCCTCGACCTTTGGTCGTCCCGGTTCGACTCCGGGTCCGGGCACCATTTAAACGCGAGGTCGTCTACCTCGCGCTCGCTGGCCCATAAATCATGACCAGCCAGCGACTACAAGTTTCCAGTTTGGCGAATTGACGCGCGATGTATCCAAGGTCTACTCCGTTGTGTCGAGCCGCCTTCGGCAACGAACGGATTTGGCTCTTCGAATTCCATCGAACGTGGATTGCGCGATGCTTAGAAATTCGATCCGATCTGAAACTGTGCCCGCAAGATCGCGAGCGGGTCGGCGCCAAATAGGATCGGGTGCAGCGTGAGAAAGGCGCTCCACGTGATGAGGCCAAAAATTACACCGATCGCTGCATCGCGATTGAGGTGTCCCCGCCCGCTCGTTAAATAATCCCATTGTGCCGCGCTAAAGCGGCGTTTGTTTCTTCGCTCTACGAGCGTCACTCCAAGCACACCAAATCCGGCCGCGCCGGCGAACAGCACCACGGATGGCCAATCACCATTGGCGGGAACGTGGGCCGCGCCCCACAGCGTTAGTCCCCAGATCAAGGGGTGGCGCGTCCAGCCGACGATGCCCGGCGTTTTTGCATCGAACGTGGATTTCCGAAATGAAACAGATAGCGGGTTCGCAGTCGCTGCGCCCGCACCCATCAACGCAAATCCCGCGCACGAGACGACCGCGGCGAAGAGATAACTCCACTGGGGCGCGGGCCAAAGTGGCGTGCGCTCGGACTGAATCAGCGACTTGATCACCCAGGCGAGCAGTATGATCGATAGGCTCGAATACAGCGCCAGATAGGTCACCCGGCCAAACCGTCTGATCGCGGCCGCCTTGAGCGGCGAGTGCGCGAGCCCCACATGACTGGCAACGAAAACCACCATCGAGACCACCACCTCCATCGCTCAGCGGTGCTCTTGTTGTTGCCCGTCCGGTTGCGACGGTCGGCTGAGCACGAACGCGGCGGCCGCTGTTAGCACCGTTGCCTGAATCGCCAAAACGAGCGTCGATACCTTGAGGACCAAGGAGAGCGCGAGAACCGCCGCCATTGAGAGGACACCGGCAATTTTGGCGCGGCTGTTGATTGCGCCGTGTGCTTGCCAGTCCTTGATCAAGGGGCCAAAAAGGTCGTGATTGATCAGCCACCGATGCCAGCGCTCGGACGATTTCGCAAATGAGAATGCGGCAAGCAGGATGAATGGGGTTGTTGGCAAGATAGGGAGCACCACCCCAATTGCGCCGAGACCCAAGGCCAGCGCACCGAGCACGAACCAGGCTACACGTGTGGGAACACGGCCACCGTTGTTGTTTCTCAACTAGCGCTCACCCGCCGATATGTTGTTTGGAACCTGACTATAGCGAGGATTGCGCGCCGGTACTTCTACGCCGGGCCAGGTGCAGATCCCCTAAAACCGGTATTGCAAGGTACCGCGAACCTGGCGCGGTTCAACCGGGTGTAGGTGAACATCGTCGACACCGCTGCGCTCGGCAAGCGCGGCGCCGCATGCGCTCACTGGATCGCTCGGCAGACAAGACGCGAAGAAGTAGCTGATGTCCGGATCGCCCGAGTCGAAGAGGTTGAATACGTCCAGGGTGAGTTCCAGGCGCTCACCCCAACGGTAACCCGCCCGTAAATTGACGACCGTGGTCGATCGCGCATGCGCGGTAGCGTTTTCGTTCAACGGGCTGTCGCCGAAATGTCGCGCCCGGGCCGCGCCGAACAGGCCCATCGGTAAGTCGATGGTGGCGCCACCGGTGATGACTCTGCCGACCGAGTTAGGCACTTCGTCATCGACCACGTCGGTGAATTTCGACTGCGTTAGCGCCAGATCCAGATCCAGCGTTAACCAGTTTGTCACTCGATAGTGATTGTTCCACTCGATCCCATAACGTTGCGATGCGCCTTGTGCTTCGGTGGTGCCAGCATCACCAACAAACACCAGCTCTGAATCAAGTTCGAGGTACCAAACGGTGAAGGTGGAGTTCAAATTGGGAATGACGCTTGAACGTGCGCCAAATTCCGCGCCCCAACTCTCGACCAGCGGGTCGACGGGATCAGTAGGGGTGGAGGAAGACGGATCAATGGTGTTAACGGTGCCGCGGCCGTCGTTGCTGTGAAAGCTCTGGCCATAGTTCAAGTAGAACTCCGTGTTGCTCCACGGTCTTGCGATCAGAGCTATTTTGGGACTAATAGCGGTGTCGGCTTCGCGACCGCTATTGGCGGCTAACGAACTGTTGATGTCGAACCAATAGTGATCGGTTCGCAGTCCCAGCCGGGCCCGCAACCAGTTAGAAAGTTGCGTTTCGTTGATGAGGAAGATGCCCAAGCCGGTTTGGCTCGCTTCATCGTCGCGTACGATGCTCAACGGCAGTCGTGCGCGGCTGCGGCGCAAACCAAGGTCAACGATATTGTCGTGTCGAACCTGCAGACCAATGGTGGTGAGAGCGTGGCGAGCGAATAGATGATGGCTGTGCTCGTAGCTGGTATTGAAGCCGCCGGTCCAGCGCCGATCAATTTGGGTAATTTGGTCGCCGTTGAACGGATTGTCCAAGAAATAGGTGAAGTTCGAAAATAGCTCCAGCTCGGAGCGCACCAGGTAGGCATTGGCGTGATAGTGACCACGGTCGGCCTCGATGGCGAGCTCGAGATTGGCGCTATAACGCTGGCTCGCGCCGCCTAAGGTTGGATCGATATTGCCGAGCGGTGAAATTAAATTCTGCTGTAGTGCCCGCTGCGGCACCTGATCGGTTGAATCCCAGTCGGCATCGTAGGCAAGCAAGGATAAGCTGTAGTCGGCGCGGGCGCGGCTTGCCGAATATTTGATTAAGGCGTTGAACTTGTGTCCATCCTCATCAAGTTCCCAGGGCCCGTTGTTGGTGACCGCTTCGAGCGCTCCCAGTAGATCGCCGCCACCGATCCGCGTCGACCCGGCGCCCAGCGCTCTGAAGAACTCGTTCTCGCCGCCGGTGAATTTAAGCAGCGGCCCGTGAATGTGGCGACTCGTTTCATAGCGGGCAAAGCCGGCCGTTGAGAAGTCCCCGGTGTCGGCGTAGTACGGGCCTTTGCCAAAATCAATGCGCTCAACCAGCTCGGGAATGATCGGATTGAGATCCAGATAGCCTTGGCCGTGACCATGCGTAGGCTGATTGAGCGGCACGCCGTCGAGATACCCGGCGAAGTCGGTGCCGTGATCAAGGTTGAAGCCCCTGAGGAAAAACTGATTGGCTTTACCCGTGCCGGAGTGCTGTGTGACCGCCACGCCGGGCACAACCTCCAGCAGCTCGCCGGCGCGCAAGACCGGCCGCGATGCCAGCTCAATTTGACCGATCCGCCCTTGGGACGCCGCACGTGCCTGGCCAAGCAAGGTTTCCGCGCGTCCCGTGACGACGATCTCTTCGAGGTGTCCGTGGCTGTGCACGCGACGGCTATCGGCATAGACCGTCACCACAGAGCTCAACAATGCCGCGCACAGAAGCCACTGCCGCATGGGGCCGCAACCGTTCACCTGGCGCGATAAGCCTTTAGGAGCCGGTCGCTGGCCGGCTGCCGAGCTGGCGCATGGCACCAGCTCCAAGCAGCATCAGCACGGCCAAACCAGCGAGGAGTAATATCCAATCGCGTGGAGCCTCCGCCGCTTGCGTGCTTTCCACCGGTTCAAGCTGTTGACCTTCGACCGCCTGCGGTTGGCCGGCTGCCTGCGGTGCTGCGGTGGGTGAGGGGAGGGTCACGTCAAGCCCGAAACCGCCGGCACTCAAGTTGACGAATTCACGCAGCTTTTCGTTATCGACGTAATGATCGAATTGCTCGGCGATCTCCACATAGCGTTCGACCATTGCTTTTAAGGTTTCCTCATCCGCTTGCCAGTAGTCCTTGCGGACCGCCTCAAGCATGCGCTCGAGCATTCTCGCTTGCGCATTCGGATTAACGTCCTCGAAGAATTCTTCAAGCCCCAGGTCCAAGGAGTCTTCAATATAAACCTCGAAAAAAGTCTGCCATTGATCGTCGCGCACCACATTTGGATCAACCACCTGCCATCCCCAGAAGTTATCAATACGGCCGCTCATCTCAACGGCGCCACTGTAACCCTCAACCATCATCTCGGTGATCCAGCGGGGATGGAAATTGCGCGTACGCAACTCTTTGGCGAGGAAGCGATCGGCAAACTCGGGTTTCGCGCGTCCAACATCACGCAGGTTATTGATCACCATCTCGGGGCTTTGGCCGTCGAGATTACGCACCGCGAGCGAGAGTGATCCGAAATACTCGAAAGGATCATCGGTGCTAAGTAATCCATACAAATTCGACGAGCGCGAGTGCAGCGCGATATCGGTACCGGATAACTGTTTGGCGAACAGGTTAACGTTTTCAACTTTAACGCCATAACGGTCGTTGTCGGCTCCGTAGTAATAACCCATGTTAGACAGAAACAGATCGGCGATGGCCTTATCTTGCTCCCAGCTATCGCTCGCGAAGGCTGCATCGTCAACGCCCGAGCCGTGGCGGCCGGGGGCGTTCGAGAACAAACGAACGGTTGACAGGTAGGCGGCTTCGTCGGCGGCGACACCTTCCTCCTCTAAGGTTTTTGCGATGCGTTGGCTATTGGACCAGATGCTGTTGCCTTCCTCTTTCAACGTGGCAACTTTTTCAACCGCCTTGGCGAGCATTTGCAATATGTTTGGGAATGCATCGCGATAAAGACCGGTGGCCGACAGCACTACATCCACGCGTGGGCGACGCATGTCGCTGTAAGGAATGATCTCGGTGCCGATAACGCGCCCGTCATCGCTCCAAACCGGACGCATTCCCATCGTCGCCAGCGCTTGGCCCTCAAGCACGCCGTACTGACGCATGGTCTCGATTGACCACAGCGTGAAAGCAAGCTTGTCGGGATAGCGCCCGTGCCTTTCATAGTAGGCGGCGATAATTTCTTCCGCTAACTCCGCACCCTGATCGTAAGCCGCTTTGGTTGGAATGCGCGCCGGATCGAAGCCATAGAGGTTGTAGCCGGTTGGTAAGGCATCTGGGTTGCGCAAGGGATCGCCTCCGGTTTTCACCTTCACATACTGTCCACGTAGAAAGCCGATCGTGTTATCAAGCTCGGCGTTTGCCTGCATGTTTTCGTAATAACTCTTCGCCTCATTGAGCGCCGACTGCATCTCCTCGGGGAGCTCCGCAAACGGTATGGGCGGCGCGGATAGGTCGGTATCGTCATGGGTGTGCGAAGCTGCCCCGTGCTCGTGGTCATGGCCATTGGCCTCGTCATGGCGATGGCCGTTAACACCGTTCACTACATAGTCGCGTACCGTTTTGAAACCGGTGGTTTGGCTCAACTCCAACTGAGTTTCGTGAAAGCCGTGACCCTCTTCGACGTCGTGCGAATGATCCGCGCCGCCGTGGGTGTGGTCATGAGGCTCATGGCCGTCATGTTGATGCGTGCCATCGTGAGCAGCGCTGCCATAATGTTTCTTCTCAAATTTCGCCGCGACATCAATGAAGTCACTGCCCAACATTTGCACAATAGTTGAAGTCACCAGTTCTTCGCGGGGTAGTTCGCCGAACGAATGCAGTCCCAGCGGTTGGCTCGCGCCCGAGATCTCGGCCATATAGTCATGCAGTTGTTTAAGGAAGGCCGGAAAATCAGCCGCGATTTGTTCGCGATTTATATCCAGATCGTCGCACAGCGCTGCTTCGAAACAGGTTTCAACGATTTGTTGACCGGTCTTCACTTTCACCCCGCCTTCAACCAGCGCGCTGTACTCGTGCATCAGGTTGTGGATGTCGCTCAGATCGCCCTGCAGGCCCGCCGCGGCAAAGGGCGGTGTCATATGTGAAACCACGGTGGCGCGCCCGCGACGCTTGGTTTGCATTGCTTCACCAACATCATCGACGATGAACGGATAAAGCACGGGCGTATCCCAAACCGCGAGGTTGGGGTGATCGTAAATACCGGGCGCACGCTCCTTGCCGTAGAGGTACTCCTGCGATCCGTGCGTGCCGTAGTGAATAATCGCGTCGCTCTGCCAATGCGAGCGAGCGTAGAAGTAACCGGCAAGGTAAAAATGGTTGATCGGTGTTTCTTGATCATGAAACAAGCGCTCGGCCTCATCCTTATCGTCGGCCCGCGGCGGTTGCCGCATGACCAGCATATTGCCGTTGCGGATCCGCGGGATCACCAGATAGTGAGAACCATCGCGTTCTAATGCCATGAAACTGTCCTTCGGGTGGCCCCAGAATTCCATGACCGGCTGGGTAATATCGTCGGGGAGCGCGTTGAACCACTTCATGTAATCGTCCAACGGCAAGAGCTCGGCGAGGTCGTCGTTAATCAACTCTTCAAGCTTCTCGCCGAGCCGGTCGTCGCGATAAAACGGTTCAAGGATGGCCTTGGCGCGATCGCTGTAGTAATCATGCTCATGGGGCTCAACCGTGTAACCCTCCTGGTTAAGCCGGTGTGCGAGGGTATGCAGTGAATCCGGCACGTTGAGAAACGAAGCGCCGATGTCCTCACCACCCCACACCATGACCGTTAGTTTTTTCTCGGCATTGGGCTTGTACTTCAGATTGACCATGCGGAAGGCTTTATTCACCACATGTTCAAGCTGGTAGTCGATCACGTTGAGGTTCGCATCGGAGTTTTGGCTACCACGGCCGCCATCGGTGTTGGCGGCAACGATCATCGGATCAATCACGCCAGCAGATTCGGGCAGCACCAGCACGAATGAGGTCATCATCGGTGAGATACCCTGGATATCATCCTCCCAGGCTTCTTGATCGCCGCCAAAATGGGTCAGAGCTTGCAATACGGGCACACCGAAGCGCTCAAATTCTGATCGGCGTTTACTCGCCCAGTGCAGTAACCGGAAGTTGATAATGATGTCGACGAGGGTCGTCTCATCGTCTTGTATAAGTGCGCTGTAATCGCGACTGAAAGGGCTGAGTTCAAAGAAGAAGGGCAAGGCGGTGGCCCCGGTTTTCTCAATCAGCTTGATGGTCTCGTCAATGGCCGCCGTTTGTAGGGTTTCGACGGCGGTGCGTTGGAAAAGCACGCCAATCAATGGTTTGGCTGGATCGTGCGCAAGATCATTCTCGGCACGCCAGTCGAGGTAGGCTTGCCGGCTGTCAAAGATCAAGCCATCGTAGCGGGGGTCGTAAATGCCGGCGGCTGGAAAGACAATCGGCGGCAGGATGTTTTGCGCGGTGTTGCCGTCGAGCACCCGGTAACGAAAATAATCAAGCAGCCGGCGGAAGTTTCGCCGACCGCCGTTTGCGTAATACTGCGCGATAGCCTGTGCGTATTCGCTATTGATGCCTTTGCGGTAAGCTTCGTCGGGAGACTTGAGGGCCATGAAGCTGCTCGCCGCGCGCGCCACCACCGGCTTAAAGCGCCCGAAGCTCTGCTCCGTATCGCGGGACGAAACGCCGGCAAAAATAACTAAGCGGTGACGTTCGAATTCGCTCTGCGCATCGATCTCATTTGCGAGATCCGAGGCACTTACCTGGTGAACTTCGTAGCCATAATCCGGTGCGTCGCGGCGCAGCAACTGGGTTTTGGCTTGGCTGCTGTGCGAACCGTTCACGAAAAGGATTGAATCGGCGGCATGGGCCATGCCGGATCCCGAACAAAGAAAAATTACGGTAATGGTGGTGACCGTAAGGGATAACGAACGCATCTAGAAAAGCTCCAAGAAGTCGGCAATTACGTTGGGACGGCTATTCAGGGACATATACCATCGAGCCATCGGGCATTTTGTAGGCGACGCCCGCGCGCACCCCTTCGCCCGAGCCAATCTCGCCGCTACTTTTGTAAGACTCAATGGTCTCGCCCTCTTTAATAACGATTTCCATATTCGGCTCACCAGCATTTTTGATGACCGTTACCGTTTCATCAACGAAGGGGTTTAACGGGTTCTGAGCAATCGAAATCAGCAGCGCGGCGATCAGGATCAAGAATACGTCAACCAAATTGATCACCGATAAGACCGGATTGGCTGATTCGTCTTCGTCGAGCAGTTGCATATCAGTAGGCCCTATCGCGTTTTACGTATCGAGTTCGGTTTCGGCTCTTGAGGGATCGCCTTGACGCTCGAGGGCGGCGGTAACATCGACAAGTTCGGCCGCCAGCCAGCGCTTTTTGAAACTGGCTATCCAGAACGTGACGCTCGCGATGACCAAACCGAACACGACAGCGGAAAACGCCACGATCAAATTTTCACTGATCCCTTGCACGTTGCCGTTGGCAAGACTTTTCAAAGCCGGACCCATTGGGATCATGGTCGCAATGAGGCCAAGCATGGGGGCGATGCGGCTGACCACGCGCGCACCCTCGAGCTCCTTCATCGCCGCGACATCAAGCGCATCGGGGCTTAGGTTATTGTGCGCAAGCGCCAATGCCAGCAGCGGGTAGCCTCTGGGCGCGGGGTTAGAATCGTCCGCCAAGTGCCCAAGAGCGTGCAGATAGAGCGGCCGATAATGGCGGCGTTGCCAGGCTTGGACTAGGAAGCCCCCAAGCTCAAAGACGGCATAAGCGAATAGCAGGATCAGCAACAACAGCACCGGGGCCAGAAAATAGCCCGACACCCGGTACATCAACTCTTCCAGCCATAGCATTTTAGTGATTCGAGTGAGGGGTTGTGGTGCTCATGGATTGGCTGCGCGCAGAGCCTGCAAAATGGGTCATTCAACCTGGATTGGGCAAGAGAATAAGCGGGACTAATTCGCTACAATATCAAAACGCGAGGCCGGCAGGCATCGCCAGGATCACTAGCCGACCGGGCACTGCCACATTCCCGTAACGCGCATGATTCTCATTTAGATCTATAATACTACGATATTGACGTAATATTCGGCGCTGGCGGCCCCGCGACTGCGATTCAGCCAGGGCGAGCGCACACCGATGGGAGTGAAAACCGTGAAGCTTCTAGACCCACGATTATTGATGTTGGGAGTGCTGATCTTGGTCACCAAGATGGCAGTCGCAACGCCGATCGCGTTTCAAGATCCGGGCACCGCGACCTGGGGCAACTGGAATCGAGGTGATGCTGGCACGCTGTATGCTGCTTGGGACGTCGCCACCGCCTCGTCGTTGCCGGAAGACAATACCCCCGATCTGGGTAATTTGAATACCACCTCGGCAGTGCTTCAAACTTTCGACTTGGGCAATCCCACGCCGGGCGGTTCAGCTTTCATTACGAGCACGTTTAATATCTATAGTTTCAGCGCCGCGCTCGATTTCGACATCGAGATCAACGCGAATTATGGGGCTGACGCCACACCAACTCGTATTGCATTGCAGCTCTCGACCCTCGGCGCCGCGTTGGATCTAGCCAGCGTGACCTATGATCTTTTTGGAACGTTATTAGCCCCGAACACGACAAACCTTCTCGCATCAGGATCTGCGCCTAACCCGACTGGTCCTGGTGTTGGTTTGGCGACGGAATATTTGTTTATTTGGGATTTGCCCTTCCGGCCTGCAACCTATGATTTCAACTTCTGGGCGACCGGTTCTAGTTTAAGCTTAGATGCGGCGTCGGTTGATGTGGGGCCAACCGGAGATGCGCCGCTGCCGCCGCCTGATCCTCCGCCCGTTGCCGAAGCTACGCAAGTACCGTTCCCTCCTGCCGCCATTGTGATATTGGCCGCTGCCTTATCCGGATTTGGCATCCGGCAGCCGGAACGAACCGCCTTAGCTGGCTAATATCCGAGCCGAATGCTCAGGCGAACGTCGCGTCCGGGTGCTATTGCCCCTATTGAACCGCCGAAGCCGGCAAGCTGATAGGTTTTATTTAGCGCATTATCGACCGTGAGTCTCACGTCAATATTGCGCTTGGGGCGCCAAGACGCAAAGAAATTTGAAGTCATATAGCCGCTCTGTTCGCCAAACTCGTTACACACTGGATTGACGAACAAGGCTGATGGGCACAATTGATTTGAGCCGGTTGTTATGGTTCGCGAATCGTAAGCTCGCAAGCGATGAGCAATTTCAATATCCCAAGGAAGTCGCGCGCCAACAGTAAATGTAAAGTTGTTGGCATCGACGTTAAATAGATCCACGGGTTGATCGATTCCAAGACTTGCAATCAGGGGATCGGTGTTGTCAACAAAGAAGTTGTAATCGATATAACCCGAAATCGTCGACAAATTGAAGTCACTGAAGAAGCGGTCGCCTGAATAAGAGAGTTCGAGCTCAAAGCCCTTACGCACTTCGATACCGGGTTGACTGACCTCCCCGGTCGAAGCGTTCTCGAAGATCGATTCCAAGACGTTCTCGACCCGCACATGGAAGTAAGTCAGTTTGAGTGCTAGTGTTTTGCGCATCTCGAAGAGATCTGCGATGTCTATGTTGAATCCGACTTCGTGATTATTTGATGACTCGGGCTCGTAAAAGGCGCCACAGAACGCGCGCTCCCTGGAAAGGGGGTCGACTCGCCATTCTTCTACAGCAATTTCCCATGCGGCCACCGCTGCCTCGTTTGCCGTTCGCAGTGCTTGCTCCTCATCCGATCGAGCGACCGCAGCCACTACCCAAGCCGGGATTAAAAGGGGATCAGCAGGGATTGGTCCAGGATCAGGTAGGGTAGGTTCCTGTTCTTCTGGCCTCTCAGGAATATCCAAAAAAGATGAGAAATCCTGACATCGGCTAAAGGTGCCTTGCGAAAAATACTCATCAATCAGAGGGGCGCGGAATGCTTGGCGCCAGCTATAAAAAAGATCGACCGATTTGTAATTAAAGTTCGCCGCAAATGCTGGTGTGGTTCGAGCGAACTTGATGGATTCATCGAGCCCTCTAGCATCAAGTAGCAACTGCGAATCCGGGCCGGCGATGATCTCATACCAATCCCGGCGGAGCCCGCCGCGGAGCGTCAGGTTGCGCCACGACAGCTCATGCTCCGCGAACACCCCGTAGTACTTCTTGGTGCCAGTCGGTTGGCGGTTGTTTAAAAACCGACCCTCAGTATTGTCGCGGATTGCCAAGCGTCGCTCGCGGTTGTATTGAGCGCCCACTTTTAGTCTGTTGTCGGTTGGACCAAGGCTAAAGACCGACTCGTTCTCGCTACCGATCGTCCAGATCTGATAGTCAAATTGATCGGTGCCGAGCGGTTCTCCGGTCAACGGATCGACGCCGGCGATGGTGCTGTCCATGTCCAGCACTTGCTTGTTGATGAAGCCCACGCTCGTGTCCCAGCGCGCCCAGGGAGTAAACGGATCCCACAGCAGCCGAAGCGAGGTTGCGTCTTCTGTCGATTCGCGCAGCACAGTACCCCCAACCCCGGTCGCGCCACCGGTGACATCGAAGGGTTCCATCCCGCTGTCTTCGCCATGTCTTTGCGTGCCGGTAAAACTCAAGGTGTCCGTGAAAAACTCCGCCTTACCCAAAAAGGAAAGTTGCGATTCTTCCGAGTTTTCGAAACGTGAGCCATCGGGCAACTCGTAATCGTTGGTGAAGCGCTTGGTGGTATTAAATAGGACGTCAACAAATTCAAGCGGCGCGGCGTAAGAGGTGGTTGAAAAGACCTTGCCGTCGTTAACTGTGCGATAGCCAATCTTGCCCTCACTACCCCATCTTTGACCGGGCTGCAGAAAATCACGGGCGTCCTTGGTTTCCATTTCGATGACACCGCCCAAATAGCCCGATCCCTGGGTCGTTGCGGCGCCGCCACGGTAGACGGCGATTTCTTTCAGTAATTCGGGTTCGATATCGACGCCTGCGCCGTAGCGGTACTTCTCAAAATTTTGGGTAACGCCGTCTATGCGGATGAGAACATCTTCATTGCTCGAGAATCCGCGAATCGTGAACGACTTGCCGCTGGTGCGTGGCCCACCTTGTATGCCGACCCCCGGAAGGTCGCGCAGGACTTCGAAAACATCAGGACCTTGTTCGCGGGCCAGGTCTTCAAGACCGATGATGTTTGCCGAATCGAAGACCTCAATGTCGCGGGCCAGACCTTCGACCTGTTGGCCTTCCACGATGATCTCCTCTATTGGCTCGCCATCTTTGGAAACCGTCGCATCACTTTCAGAGACCGTGGCTTCAGAGACCGTGGCTTCAGAGACCGTGGCTTCAGAGACCGTGGCTTCAGAGACCGTGGCTTCAGAGACCGTGGCTTCA
>JBCCEV010000093.1:0-16667 GCA_039030125.1 Pseudomonadota bacterium
CCGCCAGTGAGCAACCGGCTGATGCCTTGCGCGAGGTTGCGCAAGAATTCGAGGCCCTCTTTGTTGAAATGATGCTCAAAGCAGCCCGCGACGCAAATTTTGGTGAGGGCTTATTTGGGTCCTCGCAAATGCAACAGTATCGCGAGCTCCTCGATCAGCAACTCGCGCTAGAGATGTCCCAAGGGCGTCAGTTTGGTATCGGCGATGCAATCCTAAAGCAACTTGAGCGCTGGCAAGTGCCAACGCCTAACAGCCGGGTGGCCGCGCAGCCGCCGCTTGGCGGTGCCTCTGAAGCCGCCAATAGACTACCCAGCGTTGAGCGGTTTAAGCAGCAAATGATGGGCCCGGCTGAGCGTGCTGCGGCCAAGCTCGGAGTTTCCCCTGAACTGCTCGTTGCACAGGCGGCATTGGAAACGGGTTGGGGGGCGCATGTGATCCCGACGAACGATGGCCGCTCCTCGCACAACTATTTTGGGATCAAGGCCGGCGCGAGTTGGCAAGGCGCGGTCGCTAGGACCACGACTTCGGAGTTTCTCGAGGGTCGGGAAGTCGTCGTGGAGGCAACATTTCGTGCCTACGGAAGTCCCGAAGAAGCCTTCGCCGACTATGCGAAGTTCATCGCCGACAATCCGCGATATCAAAGTGCCTTGAGCGCGACAAATGCTGAGCAATACATGCACGCGATCGCCGATGCCGGCTACGCAACGGATCCGCATTATGCAGACAAAGTACTCAGGGTCTTGGAGAGCAGCCGCGCGATCACGAGGGTAGCGCCATGACAGCAGATATATTCGGTATCGCCTTGTCGGCGCTTAACGCGGCGCAGCGCGGTCTGACCACGACCGGTCACAACATCGCCAACGTCAACACCCCGAGTTATTCTCGGCAGCGGGTCGATTTCGAGAGCCGCGACCCTCAGTTTGCGGGCTTTGGATACGTGGGCAAGGGGGTCGATATTGATTCGGTGCGGCGGATCGCCGATCAGTTCCTCATCGATCAAGTCCGCACGTCGACGAGCAGTGCAAATCAATCACTCGTTCTCGCCGATCTCATCGAAAGAATTGATCGCCAGCTCGGCGATGCACAGGCCGCCTCCGCGGTGCAAGATTTCTTCGATGCCTTGGCTGACGTCAACGATGCGCCGTCGCAGCCCGCCTCGCGCCAGGTATTGCTGGAATCAGTGAATAATTTGGTGTCGCGATTGGCCGAGCAAGAGAGTTTGCTCAATGACTTCTCGCGCGACGTTAATCGCCAAATTGGCGCCACGGTTGGTGAAATCAACGAACTCACGCGCGCGATTGCGCAAATCAACGTCGACATCACACGCGGTTCAGGGGCGGGGGCCGATGCGCCCCCCAACGATTTACTCGATCGACGTGATCAACTACTGGTTGAGCTCGCTGAACTGGTCGATGTGCAAGTTCAAACCCGCCCCGATGGCACATTGAATATCCTGGTCGGTACCGGGCAGGTTCTGGTGACCGGGGGGACCCAAGTTGACTTGAGTGCCACTACGGCATCGATCGACGCCTCGCGCACTGAGATCAGTTATGCCTTTGGCGGTGTGCTCAGTCCGATCTCCGATAATCTCAGCGGTGGACGCGTTGGCGCCTTGTTGAATTTTCGCGATGGCGCATTGGATGTCGCGCGCAATGGGCTCGGCCGGCTAGCGGCAACGTTGAGCATGACGCTCAACGAACAGCACCGTGACGGGATGGATCTAATGGGCAATCTCGGTGGGGATTTGTTCATCACACCGCCACCCCAGTTCAATGCGTTGGCCACCAACACGGGAACCATCACCCTGGCTTACGATACCAGCGCCATTGGCGCGCTTGAGGCTTCCGATTACCGCTTGCGCCACGATGGCACCAATTTTGTCCTCACCCGCCTGTCCGATAATTCCGTCCAGAATTTGGTGGGCGCTGGGCCTTTTAACGTGGACGGTTTAACCATCACCGTCGGCACGGCCCCGGCCGCGGGCGATGAGTACCTGCTGCAACCGACCAAACTCGCGCCGCGCTTGTTAAGAGCTGCGATCACCGATCCGCAGGAGATCGCAGTGGCCAGGCCGGTCAAATCCTCGGCGGATATTGGCAATCTATCCAATGCCGGTATTTCCGCGCCTGAGGTGATCGACGTGACCAACGGCGCTCTGCTTACCACGACCACGCTGGTCTTCAACGATCCGCCGACGACCTATCAAGTCAACGGTGCGGGACCGCTGTTGGCGTATACCGCGGGCGCCGACATTGACGTTAACGGTTGGCGCGTGCAAATTTCTGGCGCGCCGAGTGCTGGTGACAGTTTCACGATCGAAAGCAATGTTGGTGGTAGCGGTGACAACGGCAATGGTTTAACGCTCTCGACGCTACAGTTCCAAGCGATCATGGATGGTGGGACCGCGACTTACCAGGAAGACCTCGGCACGCTCGCTGGAACGATTGGCGCCAGCGCCCAGCAAAGTCGTATCAGTCGCGACGCGCTCGACATAATTGCGAGTAACGCGCAGATAGCCCGTGATGAACTATCCGGCGTTAATCTCGACGAAGAGGCAGCTAACCTCATCCGATTTCAACAATCCTATCAAGCCGCCGCCCAGATTGTAGCCGCCGCCGATGAAGCCTTTCAGGCACTAATCGGCGCTCTGAGGAGTTAGTGATGCGTGTTTCAACTGCTAACCATTACCGGCAATCGCTGAATCAGATCATGACCATTCAACAGCGCTTGGCAAAATTTCAATCCCAGGTCGCTACCGGTCAACGGATAGAAACACCAGGCGATGATCCGGCCGGCATGGCGTTGGTCATGCAGATTGAAGAGCGGGCGCAGGCAGCCTTGCAATTTGCGCGCAACGGCGATCACGTCGAGCAGCGTTTAAATCAAGTTGATAGCCTTCTCGACAACGCGATTGGCACGCTGCAGCGGGTACGGGATCTCACCCTGCAGGGTCGCAGTGAGCAATTATCGAGCAGCGATCGAGCGGCTATCGCTCAGGAGATCCGGGAGCGACTGAGCGAATTCGTGGACATTGGAAATGCCCGAAACGCTGTGGGCGAGTATATTTTTTCCGGCGCACAAACCGACACCCGGCCCTTCACCGAAGCGGCCAATGGTACGGTGAATTATTTAGGGGATCAGGTTCGCCGGGAATTGCAGATCTCCGAAGGACGCGCCCTTGCCGATGGTTTTACCGGCGATGAGGTCTTTATGCGGATCCGAAATGGCAATGGCACTTTCGCAGTTGAGCTGCAAGCGGGTAACACCGGCAGTGCTCAGATCACGGAGAATTCTGTTACAGACATTGCCGCTTATCTGCCCCACGATTTTCGGATCAGTTTCACGGGCCCCAACACTTTCGATGTCATCAATGACACTACCGCGACAACAGTCCTTGCGGCGCAGCCTTATGTTGAGGGGGCAGCGATTAGCTTTCAGGGAATATCAGTAACGATGATAGGCACGCCCGCCACCGGTGATGAATTTCTGGTCGAACCGAGCGCCAATCAGTCGGTATTCGAAACCTTCGATAATTTGGTCCAAACGCTCACCTCACCCACCGGAACCGCCACCGAGGGGGCGGTCTTTGGTTTCAATATGGATCGGGTGATTGAAGATATCGATCAAGTGTTAAGCAATTTCAATCAGGTCCGCGCTATCGGTGGCGCCCGCTTAAACACCCTGTTCGCACAGCAACAGGCAACCGATAGCGCGCTTTTGCACTTAGAGACATTGAGCTCGCAAATCCAAGACGCCGACCTGAGCGAGGCGGTGAGCCTGCTGGCGCAGGAAGCGACCGCGCTTGAGGCCGCGCAGGCAGCGTTCGCCCGCGTGCAGAGTATCTCCTTATTCAATTTCATCTGAAGAATGACAATTTCATGACGGCGTGATTTGCCAAAATCATCCTTCACCAGTTCGGAGCAGGCTTGGCGACGAATTCTTGACAGATCTGGGTGCCATGACCTATACCTTCCTCTAACGAGAACCGATGCGTCACACATTTGGCGCAAAGTGCGGTAACACGCTGGGGGTAATATGGCTAAGGAACGGGTGCTCATTGTCGATTTTGACAGCGCCGCGGCGAGAAAGATCGCCCATATCCTGGAGTATCTGGAATTCGATTCGCTGACCGTCGCGCCTGACGGGGATTTACTGGCGGCGGTGGATAAGCGTCCGGGACCGTATTTGATTTTGCTGGCTGGCGATGGCGATAGAGCCGCGGTAAATGACGCTTTTCGTCGCATTAAAGCCGCCGATCCCTACACGCCGACGGTGATGTACCACAGCAAGGAGCCTGATTTGCCGCCAACGGTGGAAGCGGATTCGCTCGCCACCATCCCGCTGCCATTAAAGCGTTCGTCATTTGAATTGGTGCTCCAACGGGTCAAAGCCTATCGCGAAAACCGCCACCAGGAAGGATCCCCGCGTTCGATTGAACTGTTCCGCAATCTCGTTGGCAGCAGCCAGGGCATTCAACGGGTGCGCAACATGATCGAGATGGTCGCGCGCAGCGACGCAAATGTCTTGATCAGTGGTGAATCCGGTACCGGCAAAGAGGTCGTCGCCCGTCATATCCATCATCACTCCGCACGCCGCAGCAAGCCCTTTGTGCCTCTGAACTGCGGCGCGATACCCGCGGATTTGCTGGAAAGCGAGCTGTTCGGTCACGAGAAGGGCGCGTTCACGGGTGCCATCACCTCCCGCCAAGGCCGTTTCGAAATGGCGGACGGCGGCACCTTGTTCCTTGATGAGATTGGCGACATGAGTTTGTCGATGCAGGTGAAATTGCTTCGCGTGCTTCAAGAGAGAACCTTCGAGCGCGTCGGCAGTAATCGAAGTCAGTCGGTGAACGTGCGCATCCTCGCGGCGACCCACGTCGATTTGGAATCCGCGATTGCCGACGGGCGATTTCGCGAAGACCTTTATTATCGGCTCAATGTGTTCCCGATCGTGACGCCGCCGCTGCGCGAACGCACCGAAGATCTGCCGCTTTTGATCAACGATTTAGTTGAAAGATTAGGTCACGAAGGGAAAGGCTCTATCCGATTAACGCGTGGCGCGACCGAATCGCTGGCCGCCTACGAATGGCCGGGCAACGTCCGGGAGCTGGCGAACTTGGTGGAGCGTTTGTCCATTCTCTATCCCAACGGCGTGATTGATGTTCAAGATCTGCCCGAGAAGTACCATTCCCAGGATGTGATCGCGCGACCGCCCGAACTCGCCGATGGGGCCGCGCCGCCGGCGGCGGCGCAATTGCCACAGAGCGGATTAGATCTGAAAGAGCATCTGGTTGGGATCGAGCGGCAGTTGATTGAGCAAGCGCTGGAAGACAGTAACTGGGTGGTCGCCCATGCCGCCAAAAAGCTTTCAATGGGCCGCACGACCTTGGTTGAGAAGATGCGAAAGCTCGACCTTGCGCGTCATGAACGCGCGCCCGAACTTTGACACCGACGGATCCGCACGGCGTCGCCAAAACCATAAGTTACTGATCCCTAAAGCATAGAGAGCGTGGCATGCTACTTGCTGCAACGCTGGTGTGTACGCTCAAACCTCACCAACGGCCATCGAGAGCGGGGATGACGCGCTTAGCGCCGGTGCCCTAAAAGTCGCCTTCGCAGAATTTGAAGGCGCGTCCCGGGTCTTGGTCGATGCCTATACTCAGCTTGAAAGCCGCTTGGTCGGCCTCAACGATGAACTGAGTGCGGCACGCAACGCCGAGCGCGATCAACTCCTTGAGAAAGAACGGTTGGCCGAGCGCTTGGCAGCCTTACTTGAAGCGCTGCCCGGGGGCGTGGTGGTACTCGATGGTGATGGCTGCATTAAGGAATACAACCCCGCTGCTGCGGAATTGTTGGGGCCCTTGCCGATCGGTACCGCATGGAAGGCCGTGGTGGCAGCGACCTTCGCGCCGCGCTGGGACGACGGTCATGACATGTCGCTTAAAGACGGGCGTATGGTCAATGTCGCCACTCAAAGTCTGCCGCGAGAACCCGGTCAAATCCTCCTGATCAAAGACGTCACCGAAACCCGGCAGCTCCAAGACCAACTTGCTCACCAACGGCGTATATCGGCCAAAACAGAGGTTGCGGCCGCGCTCGCACATCAAGTGCGCACGCCCTTGTCTGCCGCGCTGTTGAATCTAGCCACGCTCAAACGCCGGGGACGCGCGGATGCCGATGCCAAGGCTTGCGAACGCACGTTCGAAAGCCTGCGCAAAATAGAGCACCTGGTCGAAGACATGTTGGTATTCGCACGTGGCGGCCAACTTGAAGTCGACAGCATTGCAACGTCCCAATTGGTCGCGGCAATCCATGCGGCGGCTTGCGAATTACCCGGTGGCGATGTCATCGGTTTTGAGTCAGCTCTTCTCGACACCGAGGCGGTGAACGTCAATATCGAGGCAATCGTGAGCATCTCCATGAACTTGCTGGAGAACGCCCTTGATGCCTGCGCCGATCCCCGCAAGGTGAAAGTCTCGGCACGGCGTAATGACGGGCTGTTAACGATAGCTTTCCGCAATGAAGGGCCCGCGATCGGCGAGCGCGATCGCCAATCTATTTTCGAACCTTTCTACTCAACCAAACCCAATGGCACTGGCTTGGGACTCGCGGTCGCGCGATCTATCGCCCGCGCCCATTGCGGCGAGATTTCACTGCGCGGTGGTCCGCTAACCTGCTTTGAGTTAGTGCTTCCGCTTATCGCTAGCGACCGACAAGGAGAATAACAATGCCTGCCAGTTCCAACGCAGTATTGATCGTCGAAGACGATCGAACATTGAGAGAAACACTGGTCGCAACGGCCTTTGAAGCGGGCATCGACGCGATCAGCGCCGCCGACGGCGAGGAAGCGATGACCTTAATTGAACAGAGCCCGCCGAGTGTCGTGATTAGTGACATCCAAATGCAGCCGGTCGATGGCCATCAGTTGCTCGATCGGATCCGCGAGCGGCACAATGATTTACCTGTGGTGCTGATGACCGCTTACGAATCGGTGCAAAGCGCGGTATCTGCGCTGCGCGCCGGCGCCAACGACTATTTGATTAAGCCTTTCGAAGCTGAGGTCCTCATTAGCAGCATTGATCGTTGGCTGGGTGAGGGTTCGAGTTTCGATGATGGCTTGCTCGCCAACGACACCAAGATGCGCGCGGTCGCCGAGTTGGCGAAGCGCGTGGCGGGGGCTGATGCCACGGTGTTGTTAAGCGGTGAATCCGGCGTCGGCAAGGAAGTTGTATTTCGCTTCATCCATGAACATTCCTCACGGCGCATGCACACCCCGGTCGCAATTAACTGCGCCGCGATCCCAGAGAACATGCTCGAAGCGGTGCTCTTTGGCTACGAGAAAGGTGCTTTCACCGGCGCCTATAAAGCGAGCCAGGGGAAATTCGAACAAGCCCAGGATTCAACTATCCTGCTCGATGAAGTTTCCGAGATGCCGCTTGCCTTGCAAGCCAAATTACTGCGCGTTCTGCAGGAACGGCAGGTCGAGCGCTTGGGCAGCAACAAAATCATCCCGCTGGATGTGCGGGTTGTAGCGACGACCAACCGCGATCTCAAAACGGAAGTAGAGCAAGGCCGTTTCCGGGAAGATCTCTACTACCGTTTAAACGTGATCCCGATCCACATACCACCCTTGCGCGAGCGCAGCGCGGATATTATTCCGCTGGCCGAGATGTTTCTCGCGCGCGGTAGCACCGAACATGGCGGGCCGGCGCAACTGAGTGCCGCCGCTCGCGAGCGGCTTCTCGACTACTCGTGGCCCGGCAATGTGCGGGAACTTGAAAACGTTATGCAGCGCGCGGCCATCCTTGGCAGTGGGTTGCTTATCGAGGCCAGCGATTTTGTGTTCGAAAACACGCGCCTCGACAACGCGCTGCCCGGTGGCCCTGAGGTCGATGAGGACAACGAGTGTCTGGGTCAGGATCTAAAGGATCACGAGCGACGCCTCATCCTTAACGCACTTGAAGATGGCAATGGCAGCCGCAAGTTCGCGGCCGAGCGCCTGGGCATTAGTCCGCGCACCTTGCGCTACAAGATCGCGCGAATGAAAGACGCTGGGATCGCCGTTCCCAGCTAACTATCACGAGCAATCTAGGGGGTAGACCATGGCGGTGAATTCAATTGAAGCGCAAGCGCTGTTGCAACAAATGCGAGCGCTGGCAGCACAGGCCCAGGGCGCGGAGGCTACCGCGGCTCGGCCGGCAACGGCTGATTTCAGCGGCGTTTTTCGCGATGCGCTCAACCGGATCAACGAAACCCAGCGAAGCGCGGGGCAGCTTGCGGCGAGTTTCGAGCGCGGCGATCAAAATACCGATCTTGCCGAGGTGATGGTGGCGCTCCAAAAGGCCAATGTCTCTTTTGAGGCAGCGGTTCAGGTGCGCAACCGTCTGGTTTCCGCCTATCAAGAAATCATGAACATGCCGATCTGAGAGGCTAAGAAACGGTGGCAGAAGCAGTCGTAGTAGGCCAGGCGCCCGGTCCGGGGATTAATACCCTAATCCGTCAAGCGGGCGTAATGATCGGTATCGCAGCGAGTGTCGCGCTGGGATTCTATGTGGTGATGTGGGCGCAAAAACCCAGTTTCACGATGCTTTATTCCGACATGTCAGACCGCGATGTCAGTCGCGTAGTCGACCAGCTTGACGCATTGGCGATCCCTTATGAGATCGATTTTCGCAGCGGCGCAATCTTGGTCGCCTCCGATCGAGTCCACGACGCCCGCATCAAGTTGGCGGCGACGGGCTTGCCGAAAAGCGGTGGTATGGGGCTTGAGCTATTGCAAGAGGAGCAGAGCTTTGGCACCAGCCAGTTTATCGAGAAAGCGCGATATCAACATGCAATCGAAGGGGAGCTGTCACGCTCCATCGCGCGTATCGACAACGTCCGTGCCGCGCGGGTGCATTTGGCGATACCGAAGCAGTCTGTGTTCGCGCGTCAGGCCCGCATGCCGAGCGCGTCGGTGGTGGTCGATCTTTACGGCGGGCGGTCGCTCGGTGCGCAGCAGGTATCGGCGATCGCGCATTTGGTGTCCGCGAGTGTGCCAAACCTCAGTCCCGACGACGTCACGGTCGTTGATCAGCGCGGCAATCTTTTGACCGATGGCGGTGGTGCCGATGAGCTCGCGCTCGCTGCCAAGCAGTTCGATTATGTGCGTCGGCTTGAGCAGTCCTATATCAATCGGATTGAGGGGATCCTGGGCCCATTAGTTGGCGTTGATGGTGTGCGCGCGCAGGTGACAGCGGAGTTGGATTTTACGCGCACCGAGCAGACCCGCGAGAGCTTCAATCCGGATCTTCCCGCCATCCGTTCCGAGCGCTTGCTTGAGGAGGAACGTCGTGGCGCGGTCGATAGTGGTGTTCCCGGGGCACTTAGCAATCAGCCGCCCTTGGAAGCCGAGGCCCCCGAGGTCGCGCCGGCCGGGGAAGAAGGAGAAACAATCGTCGAAGAACCGACCAACCGCCGGACACAGTCCACGCGCAATTACGAATTGGACAGGACGGTGAGCCATACCCGTCCTGCCGTTGGCACCCTCCGGCGTATATCGGTTGCGGTGGTGGTTAGAAATCCAGCCGCCGATCAGCAAGCTGGGGCGGCTGCGGGGGAAAATGCGTCGAGCGACGAGGGATCGTCTGCGACGACAGCGGCGAGCGGCTTTGCTGCCGAGCAACTCGAACAGATGGACCGGCTGGTCAAAGATGCGATCGGTTTCGACCCAACTCGGGGCGATTCTGTGCGCATCGACGCGGTCGATTTCCTCAAGCCGCCGACGCCCGAACCACTGCCACCCACCCCCATCTGGGAACAGGCTTGGGTGTGGAGTACCGCCAAGCAATTTCTTGGCGGAGTGTTCGTCCTCTTTGTCCTGTTCGGTGTGATCCGCCCGGCCATGAAATCCTTGATGAAAAAACCGGAGCCCACGGCCACGCAGATGCTGGCCGCCGACGGCACGCCGTTGGCTTTACCGGCTGGGGACGGCGGGATTGGCGGTCAGGGCGCGGATGGCGCGCCGCGGCTTGAGGCGCAGGGCGCGCAAAGCGGTCAGTTATTGTTGAGTGATGGGAGCAGTATGGAAGGGCTCGATGAAGTACGCGATTTCGTCGCGCAAGAACCAAAAATCGCCGCGCAAGTGGTCAAATCCTGGGTGAGTGAATAGTGGAAGAGACAAAAGCACCGGTCGGCCCGGATAAAGCAGCCGTTTTATTGCTGTCGCTAGGGGAAAGCACCGCCGCGAAAGTCATGGAGCATTTGGGCCCCAGAGATGTCGAGAAGATCGGTATGGCGATGTCTGGTCTCAGTGGTGTTAACAAAGACGCCGTCGACACCACGGTATCGGACTTCGTTGCCGAAGTGCGCGAGCAAACCGGTATCGGTATGGGGAACGACGAGTACATCCGCACGATGCTGACCGAGGCCCTTGGCGAGGATAAAGCTGGCGGTATTATTGACCGCATTCTCGCAAGCGGCAGCGCCAACGGCTTAAACGCACTGCAGTGGATGGATGCGCGCGGGATCGCTGATCTCGTACGCGACGAGCATCCGCAGATTGCCGCGATTATTCTCGCGCTTCTCGAACCCGATCAAGCAGCCGACGCGCTAGCGCTATTGCCGCAAACGGCACATCCGGATCTGCTGATGAGGATCGCGACACTTGACGGCGTCCATCCCACCGCGATGCAAGAACTCAACGAACTGGTTGAGCTCGCGATGCGCGATGGGGTTGGTGCCTCGCAGGCAACCATGGGCGGCGTCAAAGCGGCGGCGGATATCCTCAATCGAGTGGACGGCACGCTCAGTGCCGCGATCACCGAGGGGATCACCGAGGCCGACGCCGACCTCTCCGAACAAATCCAAGAGCTGACGTTGACCTTTGAGGATCTAACCGATGCTGACGACCGCAGCATCCAGACCCTACTTCGAGACATCTCCACTGATACTTTGGTGTTGGCGCTTAAAGGTTGTGATGACGCGCAGAAAGAGAAGATCTTCAAGAACATGTCCCAACGGGCGGCCGATATGTTGCGCGATGATCTTGAGGCCAAGGGGCCCGTCAAGCTATCTGAGGTCGAAGGCGCTCAAAAAGAGATCCTCACCGTCGCGCGCCGCCTAGCGGAAGAAGGACAGATCAGTCTCGGCGCCACCGGTGGCGGCGAAGAGATGCTCTAGGATGAATTTAGAAGGCGGCTCAGCATTGGATGTGCGGCGCTTCGAGCCGCCAGCGGTCGAGGGCTCGGTGGTTTCCGAGGGCGGCGGTATCGCCCCCACGGCGGGCGAACTCGATCGAGTTCATACCCAGGCTCGCGAGGAAGGTTACGAAATTGGTCACGCCGCGGGGCGCATCGACGGGCTGGCGGCGGCCAAAACTGAAATTGAAGAACTCCAACGGTCGTTGAGGCAAGCTATTCAGGCGCTCGCCACGCCGCTTGCGGAACTCGATGACGAGATTGTTGAAACCCTTGGTCAACTGGGCCTGGTGATCGCCAAGCACCTTGTCAGGCGCGAATTGAAGACTGCCCCAGGGGAGGTCGTTAACGTCGCTCGGGAATGTCTGAAGGCTTTGCCGCCGAATCAGGGCGTAACCGTGATCCGCGTGCATCCAACGGATGTGCAGTTTATTGAACAGGCAATGGATCTGAATCGGTCAGAGCGGGTTCAAATTGAGGGTGATCCGGCCCTCGCTCGCGGCGACTGTTGCGTGGAAACAGACACGTCGCGGATCGACGCGAGTCTGGAATCACGGCTAGGCGCAATTGCCGCGCAAATGCTGGGAGGCGATCGGGAAGAGGATGGAATCACCGCGCCATGACCGCTCGACCCAATGGGTCGCGGGGATGCAAAAGTACTTCCGCCGGCTCGGCGACAGTGAGCCGTTAGTCGTTGAAGGTAAGCTCGTGCGCATGGTGGGATTAACGCTTGAGGCGGTCGGCTGCGAATCGGCGATCGGTGAGCGCTGCGCGGTCTCTAATACCCGCGGTGACGACCTCGAAGCCGAGGTCGTTGGCTTCGATGGCGACCGCTTGTTTCTCATGCCCACCGCCGCGCCGAGCGGGTTAGCCCCAAATGCTCGGGTTACGCGCTTGCGCCGAAGCAGCGAAGTTGGCGTTGGCAATGAGCTGTTAGGGCGTGTGATCGATGGGGCCGGGCAGCCATTGGATGGGCGCGGCGCGATAGCAACCTCAGAGCACACGCGGCTCTATGGCGAGGCAATGAATCCGCTCGCGCGCGGAGCGATAAACGAACAGCTCGACGTGGGCGTGCGCTCGATCAATGCGCTGCTGTCCATTGGACGTGGTCAACGCTTGGGATTGTTTGCGCCCAGTGGTGTTGGCAAGAGCGTGTTGCTGGGGATGATGGCGCGTTTCACCAAGGCTGATGTGATCGTCGTAGGGCTGATTGGTGAGCGAGGCCGCGAAGTTAAGGAATTTATCGAGGAGATCTTAGGTCCCGACGGGCTCGCCCGCGCGGTCGTGGTTGCAACGCCGGCAGATTATCCGCCGCTGCTGCGCTTGCACGGCGCGGCACGTGCAACCGCTATCGCTGAATATTTTCGCGATCAAGGGCAACACGTTTTGTTACTCATGGATTCACTCACGCGCTACGCCCAGGCCCAGCGGGAGATCGCTTTGACGATCGGTGAACCACCGGCGACCCGCGGCTATCCGCCCTCGGTATTTGCCAAATTACCGCAGTTGGTCGAACGGGCGGGTTCGACGATGGCGGGTGGCAGTATTACGGCAATTTATACCGTGCTCACCGAGCCTGACGATCCGAATGATCCGATCGCGGATTCGGCACGCGCGATACTGGATGGTCATATTCAGCTCTCGCGGCGGATCGCCGAGCAAGGGATCTACCCGGCTCTCGACATCGAGGCGTCGATCAGCCGGGCAATGCCGAATATTACCGACGAGCGGCACCGCGCTGCGGCGAAAGCGTTGCGCTTTTACGCCGCTTTGTACGAAGAAAACGCCGATCTATTCAACGTCGGCGCGTATCAAAGCGGCGCCAACGGCGAGCTCGATCGCGCCGTTGCGCTGAACCCCAAGATCCGTGAATTCCTCCGCCAGGATCTGCGCGAGCAAGTGTCGATGACACAAGCGCTCAATGACTTACAAGCCTTGGTTGCACACCCCCAAGAGACGATGGATAACGATGAGTAATAAACCCCGCATGGCCAGGGTGCTAGGGCTCGCAGAGTCTGAAAAGAAAGGCGCGGTCACCCGGTTACGCGATGCGCGCGAGCACATGGTCTCCCATGAGTCCCAGCTCGCTGCATTACGCGGATACCGTGAGGACTATGCCCGAAGTTTTCGCAGCGTAGCGGCTGTAACGCCAGCCTACGAGCTGCGCGCGGTGCAGGATTTTCTCAATCATCTTGATGTTGCTATCGCGAGCTTGGAGACTCAGATCGCTGACGCCCGGACGACCTGGCGAGATGCACTGTCGGGCTGGCAGGAAACCGAAAAACGAATGCAAAACATCTCGGCGATCGTGGAACGGCAGCTTTCGCAATCGAGACGTGACCAGGCACGGCGCGAGCAGCAGGAGCTTGAAGAGCTGGCATTGCCGCGGATCGAGCGCTAGCTGCCGATGGCGGCCAAGTGGGTCCCGGTCTTCAATTGTTGTTCGAAATACTCGACGGTTTTCTCCAAACCGTCTCGAAGCTTGGTCGCCGGTTGCCAATTGAGGGTGTCTTGGGCGCGCGTGATATCCGGTTTGCGCTGTCTGGGATCATCAGAGGGCAGCGCTTTATAAATCACCGTTGAGCCCGAGCCGACCAGCTCGACGACGATTTCAGCGAGTTCACCAATGGTGAATTCGTCCGGGTTGCCTAGGTTGATTGGCCCGGTCACCTCGTCGGCACTATTCATCAATCGCACCAGCCCCTCGATCAGATCGTCGACATAGCAAAAAGAGCGTGTTTGCTTGCCATCCCCATAAACAGTGATGGGTTTGTTCTGCAGCGCTTGAATGATGAAGTTTGAAACCACCCGGCCGTCGTTGGGATGCATTCGCGGACCATAAGTATTAAAGATCCGGGCGACCTTGATGGCCACCTGCGCTTGGCGGTGATAGTCGAAAAAAAGCGTTTCCGCGCAGCGCTTACCTTCGTCGTAGCAGCTTCGTGCGCCGATCGGGTTGGTATGGCCCCAATAGTCTTCGGTTTGCGGGTGCACTTCGGGATCGCCGTACACCTCGCTCGTCGAGGCCTGGAGGATCCGGGCCTTTACGCGCTTGGCGAGCCCGAGCATGTTGATCGCGCCGTGGACACTGGTTTTGGTGGTCTGGATCGGATCCGATTGGTAGTGAATCGGCGACGCCGGGCAGGCGAGATTGAAGATGTCGTCAGTCTCAATGTAGAGCGGGAACGTCACGTCGTGGCGCATGAGTTCAAAGTAGGGACTATCGAACAGGTGAGCGACATTGTCTTTCGCCCCGGTGTAAAAGTTATCGACGCAGAGCACGTCGTGGCCGCTCTCGATGAGTCGATCACACAAATGCGAGCCGAGGAATCCTGCGCCGCCGGTAACCAGCACGCGTCTACGGATGGCGTTGCTCAGGGGGCTTCTCCCGATTGTCTCCAGACGCGGCATTCTAATACGAGTGGTGGATAGGCACAGTTATTGCCCTTGTTCCCTGTATTCGAACGGCGCGCGCACTGCCGATGAGTGGTTGTTAGATGATTAATATCTTCAATTCGTTAAATTTAGCGGGGATAGCGAGCCCCACGGTAGAGGAGCCGTCGTTGCCTTTGATTTCTACCGATGGCGCCGAGCAAGCCTTTTGGGCCGTGCTGCTCGACATCTCGCAGCACAGTAGCGGCATCCCGTTGACGCCACTTGAGCAAGCGCTAGTTCCGGATGGCTCCGAGGCGGTAGCGCTCGTATCCGCCCAATCCTTGCCGCTTGCCGAGCAGCAACTGCAAATGTTGCCGACGCGCGGGCAAGTGTTTGCCGCTCATTCCTTGCCGACCACGCCTGCAAAGATGGGCCTTAGAGTGCAAACCTCAGGCGCGGCTGCGCCCTCGCCCAGCTTGTCGAACGATCTCGATGCACCGGCGCCAATTCTTCAAAACAACCGTCTGTTGACGCCCATTTTTGAAGGCGCCGAGGTTGCGGCGAGATTCGCCGAGCGCGAGAGCGCGCCAAGCGCATCGACCATAGCCTCGGATCAGTCGCCGACCGCGACGCGCGGTGCCGATGGTCGGTTGGCGCTGTTCTCGCATGCACAAACGATGGCGGGCGAACTCATTGCCGCGCGGCGGCCCACTCAGCAGCTAGCGCCGCTAGAGGTTCGTTTGCCGGTGGCCGAACAGTTGGTCGCGCGTGTCGGATTTCTGCTCAGCAACAACCTCAATCAGGCCAACATCGCGATATCGCCGCCGGAATTGGGCCCCCTTGAGGTGAAGGTGCAAATGTCTGGCGATCAGTTCGGTGTCAGCTTTAGCGTGGCCCATGCCGCGACCAGGGATTTGATCGAGGACGCGCTACCGCGTTTGCGAGAACACTTCGAGCAAGCAGGTTTGGCACTTGGCGACACCGATGTCTCAGATCGCGGTCCGAACGAAAATGATGCAGCGCCCGCCTCGACGTCGTCTCCATCGCAAGCTTCGTCGCCAGAGCCCGAAGAGGAGGGTCTCACCGAGCTACCAGTGATCGGTCTGCTCAATGTCTATGTGTAGGAACCCGCCGGATTTCGGACGCCACTGGGCTTAGCGATCACAAACTCGCCAAAAGATTGTCGGCCAAGATCGCCGCGCGACACGTTCGCGCTCGCAAGTAATTGATTTTTATTGATCAGCAGCGATGGCATGCGCTTTGCTTTTTGCCTTTCATCGTTTGTGAATCAATGACGCGGAGAGCATCAATGGCCGAGGAAGAAAACAACGAAGCGGGTGGTAAGTCAGGCGGCGGCATGAAGATGATCATTTTGATCGTCGTTGCCGTGGTGCTTGCCTCGGGAACGGCGGTGGGTGTCACGCTGGCCTTGACCGGCGGCGGTGATGCCAGTGAAGACGCTACCCCGGCGGCCGAAGAGGAGGTTGAGGAGGCACCCAAGGAGTATGTCTACGTCGATCTAGAGCCGGAGTTCGTGATCAATTTTAAAGACCGCCAGGAACGGACCAAGTTTCTCAAGGCGGAAATGAGTGTCGTCACCGTTGAAGAAGACGGTGAGGAGGAAATCGAAAAACACATGCCAGCGATCCGCAACACGCTTGTGATGCTGTTAGGCCAGCAAGTTTACGAAGATCTGTTGCCGCCCGAAGGAAAAGAGAAGCTTCGCACCGATGCCCTGGCCATGGTGCAAGATGTTCTGGAAAAACGCACGGGCGCCCCGGTGGTTGACGATCTCTATTTTGCCAATTTCGTCATGCACTAGCCACCAAAGAATCTGATCGCTCTCTCGCAACCCAGGGGGATTTTGATGTTGGCGAGGCTCTTGATCGTCTTAGGCGCATTGGGCGCATGTGTTAGCGCCCAAGCCGCAACGACCCAAGGCGACTTTACGATACCGGTGTTGAGGACGTTCATCGGTCTCATCGTGGTCTTGGTGCTGATCGGTGCCACCGCTTATCTGGCGAAACGTTTCAACTTGATCGATTAACCCTTTTTATTTATGCAGTCCTAAACATTTTTTATGTGAGGTCACTTCACCGGGCCTGCTGACCTGACC
>JBCCEV010000094.1:0-16560 GCA_039030125.1 Pseudomonadota bacterium
CTGGATGGTTTGGATTGCGAAAAAGCGATTTGGGTTGGTCACGATTGGGGATGCGCGACGGTTTGGTCCATCGCGAGCCACCATCCCGACCGTTGCTTCGGGGTGGCGAACCTTTGCGTACCCTATCGGACACTCGAACTCGGTATTGATGTTCTCATCAGCCTGGTCAATCGCTCCGTCTATCCCCTTGACGAATTTCCGGCCGGACAGTGGGAGTACCAAATGTTCTATCGGGAAAATTTCGCTCGCGCGCAAGAAGTTTTCGATAACAATCCCTACAACGCCGTGCGCGCGCTGTTTCGTAAATGGGGGCCCAACGAAGCCGGGTTGCCCGCCCTAACGGCTCACGTACGTCGCGACAACGGTTGGTTTGGCGGGATGACGGCGGCCCCAGACACCGAGCGGGACGACGACGTGGTCAGTGAGGCGGACTTACGTATCTACGCATCGGCGCTTGAGAGAAATAGTTTTTTCGGGCCGTGTTCTTACTACATGAATCATGAACGAAACGCTGAGTATGCGAAGTCGGCCCAGTCTGACGGCGTGTTGGAAATGCCCGTGCTGTTTCTCAACGGCATCTATGATCATGTCTGTCAGTGCTCGGTTGGCGATCTCGGCAAGCCCATGCGGGAGAGTTGCCACAACCTCACCGAGTACGATATTCGCTGCGGACACTGGATGGCGCAAGAGAAACCCCGAGAAGTTAATAGCGCATTAGCGAACTGGATTGCGAAAGACATCGGATCGGCTTGGCCATTGCCCCCTTTCTCCTAACGCTTTTATGAGCAATAAGGCACTAACGATCAGCTTAGATCTCGAGGACCATCTAGCCGGCTCTCACAGACCACCCAGATACCTCAAACCCACGCACGAATTTCTCGACCTTCTGGAAGAACTCAACGCCAAGGCTACCTTTTTTGTGGTGGGCAATCTGGCGGTTGAGGACCCCGAGCTCACCAATACCATCGCTGCCCGGGGCCATGAAGTGGCCCTGCATTCTTATCAACACACGCCCTTGGTTGAAGAACATCCCGAAACCTACGGTCAAAAGTTGCAGTTCGCGAAATCCAAGATAGAAGATCTGATCGGGCGGGCGGTCGTAGGTTTTCGGGCGCCCAGCTTCTCGTTAGTGTGGAACACGGAGTGGATCACCGATGTGCTTATCAACCTCGGCTTCACCTATTCATCGAGCGTGCTACCGGCTGAAAATCCGTTGTTCGGTTACCCCGGCGCACCTCAAGATGCCTTCAAGTGGCCCAATGGATTGATTGAAATCCCGACGCCTTTGGCAAAGGTCCTTGGAATAACGCTGCCTTATCTCGGCGGAACCTATCTCCGCTACCTTCCAGAGAAAACAATTTTCAACCGCTTATCGCGCACCGACCTCATCGCGCCGTGGCTCTACTGCCATCCCTACGATTTCGATCACAAAGAGCCGTTTTTCCGCTTTCCTCACACGGCTTTGTGGATGAGCCTTCTACTGTGCGCGAATAGAAAAAATACGTCGACCAAGATCGCCCGGCTGTTACGGGCGACGAAGATCGCGCCTCCTTTTGGCGAGCGCGTTAACACGGAAGACTTTGCAAACCTGGCTGTATTCCGAGCCGCTAGCGGCCCGGTAGCAGGCGCGAGATTGGGTTAGACGGTTCGTTGGCAACGTCAAACTGGATCGCCGACAACAGCATTTGCGTCCCTATAATCAAAGGTAATGCCGCGAGCATTACGGTTCCGGCCGTAGCCGCGACACTGGCCTCAATGCTTTGCGCCCACCGATCAATACCGAATAGCAAACCGAAAAGCATCAGCAGCGGACCGCCAATCCATTCCAATGAGGCAATGCTGAAGCCTCGTAGAAAGTAGTTATAGAAAATTCGTTTTGCAAAGTTGACGCTATGCCTGAACAGAAACAGCGGTACGGCCCGCCGTAACGACAGCGAGCTTTCCTCAGCGCCGTATTTGGCTTGCATTGGAACGTCCATGACGACCGCGCGCAAAGTGTTCAAACGAAAAAGCATGTCGGATTCAAAAAAGAACCTGTCGTCAATGTCATCAAGCGGTAAAAGCGCTAAAACCCGGCTATCAATCGCCGTATAGCCATTATTGGGATCGAAACATTGCCAATAACCGGTCGATAGTTTGCTCGCGAACGACAGTCCGATATTACCCAGCAATCGCGCGCGCGGCATGGATGCGGTGTTCTCAAGTCGAAAGAAACGATTGCCCTTGGTGTAATCGGCAAGCCCCTCGCGTAGCGGTTGCACGAAGCGATCGATGTCATGTGGATCCATTTGGCCATCGCCGTCAATCTTGACGATGATATCGGCGCCCTCCGCCAGCGCGGCTCGATATCCGCTACGCATCGCGGCGCCGACGCCTTTGTTCTGGTCGTGATAGATAACCCGGACGCGATCATCACTATTCTCTTCTTCGATCAGGCGCCCGGTGGCATCCGGACAACCATCGTCGACGCAAAAGATGGTCGCGACGTCCTCTGGGATCGAATCCAAGACGCCAAGAACGTGTTCAGATTCTCTGTAACAAGGAATAACAAGGGCGATTTTTGGCGCCCGATCCTCGCCACCAACATGCTCGGAAATAGACGTGATAGATGCCGAATTGCTGACCATCGATGCGTGGTCTCCCCCAGACCTTCGTAGCTCGTGCAATTGCGCGTATCTTAGCAGGGCAAGCGCGCGAGGTTTATAATTTGCTCACGTTCATCGATATTACTTATCGTGTTTCAACTCGACGAAATCACGGCTGCCTTGCGGCGCACAAGCCACGTACCGGCGCAATTCGTTCCCGATCCCAGCCATGCGGCGGTCGCGATGATCCTCGCCCAACCTCTCAACGATGACTTACAGGTTTGCTTTATCCGGCGCGCAGAACGCGACGGTGACCCTTGGTCTGGACAGGTCGCGTTTCCAGGCGGACGGGCGAGCGCCGGGGACGAAAACGCCTCAGCAGTCGCCGAGCGCGAAACGCTCGAAGAAATCGGTTTTGATCTAACCAATGCCGAGCGCCTTGGCGCCTTACCGATTAGAGATATCAATCGCCGCGGCTCGCGGAATAACATGACGTTGTCGCCTTTCATCTATCATGCGGCGGCTGATGCGCCGCTCTACACCCGCCCGCGCGAGACCCACGAAGTCGCCAGGGTGTTTTGGGTCCCGCTCGGCCACTTGTTCGATCCCATCAACATCACCTCACTCGATTATGAGTTGGATGGTAGTGCTATGACCTTTCCTGGCATTGATTTTGACGGCGAGGTGATCTGGGGACTCACGCTTACGGTGCTTGGTACTTTTGGCGAGTTAATGGATCGACCGCTACCCGCGCTTAAATGAGCGTGGCTGCGAAATTGCTGGTCAATGAACCAGCCACCGCGGCGCGCGCGAGTTTTATTTTCGCCCACGGCGCTGGCGCCGCCATGGATACCGCGTTCATGAACTTCATTGCCGAAGGTCTCGCCGCGCAATACAGCATACGATGCGTGCGCTTTGAGTTTCCCTATATGGCGGCGCGCCGCGTGACGGGTAAACGGCGCGCACCCGATCGACCAGAGGTTTTGAAAAACGCGTTCCTTGAATGTCTTCCAAGGAAAGAGGACACCTGCGTATTCATTGGGGGCAAATCAATGGGCGGGCGGATCGCAAGCTTGCTGGCCAGCGAGGTGCGGCCGGCCGGGGTAATTTGCCTGGGCTTTCCACTGCATAGCGCGGGCAAACCGGTCAATGGCGAACGTCTCGAGTGTTTAAAGTCGATTTCGGTTCCCACCTGTATTTGCCAGGGAACTCGAGACACGATGGGCAACCAAGGCGAGATCGAGTCCATCGCCTGGCCGGAGTTAATTCAGTGGCATTGGCTTGAAGACGGTGATCACTCCTTCAAGCCCCGTAAGGCTTCAGGGCATACGATCGAGGATCACCTGCAAACGGCGCTCGAAAAAACCGGCGAATTCATTATTAAACATTCATCTACCTGAAATGGGATCCTCAATACGATGCAAGAGCTAGACATCTATCAACGCCAGGGCTTTGGCAACGCCTCCGGCTTCGGCGAGCGCCCCGCGCTTTTGATCGTCGATTTCGTCAATGGTTTCACTGATCCCGGCGCATTCGGTGGCGGCAACATCGATGTTGCCATCGAGAACACCGAGCGCGTGCTGGGGTTTTTCCGGGACCGGGCCTTGCCGATCGTTTTCACAAGAGTCGTATATGCCGACGATGGCAGCGATGCCGGGATATTCAGTCTTAAGGCGCCGAATGTCACCTCGCTGACCGAAAGCGCTCACGGCAGTCAGGTCGTCGAGACGCTGACCCCGCTGCCGGGCGAATACATCGTTCGAAAAACCCAACCCTCGGCGTTCTTTGGCACCAGCTTGGCCAGTTGGTTAACGGTTAAGAAGGTGGACACCCTCATCGTTACGGGGTGTACGACTTCCGGGTGCGTGCGCGCTTCGGTGGTTGACGCGATGAGCCACAATTTCCACACCATCGTTGCGCGTGACGGTGTCGGCGATCGCGCCTTGGAGCCCCATGAGGCGAATTTGTTCGACATGGCGCAAAAATACGCGGACCTATTGAGCTGTGATGAAATTATCGCGCGTTTGGATGCGTTGCTGGCGCCCTAACGCCAACCCGCGCGATCAAACACCTGTACCGCGCGGGCCTGATGCTCGCCGAAAATCGCGGCGTTTATACCATCCTCCTTGAAGGCGCCGAGCGCGGCTATAGGACCGGTTGGCAAACCGATCACGGGGAATTCATTGTTGCCTTCGGCGAACAGCCGCTGCGCATAGTCCGAGGTGAGGTATTCGATAAAACGAATCGCATGGGCTCGATTCGGTGCGTTAGCGGCAACGCCAGCGCCTGAGATATTAACGTGTGCGCCGCGCCCATTTTGATTGGGGAACAATACGCCCAGTTTGGCCGCAACCGCTTTGTCACTGGATTTCTCGGATGCCAGCAAGCGGCCAACATAGTAGGTATTCGCGATCGTGACGCCACATTCACCAGCGGCTACCGCCTTTAATTGAGCCGTATCATTTCCCTGCGGCGGCCTCGCGAAATTCGCGACCACGCCTTTGGCCCAAGCTTCTGCCGCGCTTTCGCCAAGATGCGAAATGAGCGAAGCCATAAGCGACAAGTTATAGATGTTGCTCGAGGAGCGCATGCACACACGTTTGCGCAAATTATCGTTCGCAAGCGCTTCGTAGCTGCCCAACCCCGACGGCAGCCCAGCCCCACGATTGACAACAATCACCCGTGCTCTTTTAGACAAACCGAACCAATACCCTTCGGGGTTTCGCAAATGCCCGGGGATCCGGGTTTCCAAAATATCGGAGCGGATGGCTTGAAAAATCCCCTCTCTCTGGGCTCGCCACAAACGGCCGGCATCGACGGTGATAAATACGTCGGCAGGACTGAACTCGGCTTCTGATGTGATGCGTTCGATTAACGCATCGCCCTTGCCCTCTATCAAATTCACCGTGATCCCAGTGATTTCGGTAAAGCGGTCGTAGAGCGCCAGATCGGTGTCGTAGTGGCGGGACGAATAAACGTTCACAACGCCGTCGGCAAACACTGGCACCGCAAGCGCCAAGCCTATTAAGAGAATGAAAATTCTATGCACGAACCACCTTAATGTTAATGAGAATCATTCTTAATATAGACAAATGCCCCTGTATCGGCAAATCCGGTCAACACGCGATCGCCAACGGCCAAGTCATTATCCTTGGTCGTTATTACTAACCGCCGACCATCGTCGCTTTCAACTTCTATGACATAGAACTCGCCCATGAAGCGCCGCTCGACAATCTGCGCATTGGCCTGTTCAAGAGACGATTTTTGGCATTGCAGCGCCTCCTCGCGCACCACCACCTCGCATTCGGTGCCATCGTCAAGATCGCTGTGGACGCGACCGAATGGCGATGACGCGTAGCCATTTTCCACCTGGCTACTGAACACTTGTGTACGACCAAACATTTGGGCGATGGCGCGCGTCTTCGGGTGCTGCCAAAGTTGATCCGCGCTTCCGCTTTGTCGCACTTTGCCGTGCTCTAGAACCGCGATCTCATCGGCCAATGCCAGTGCTTCGTTGGCATCGTGGGTAACGATGATGGAAGTTGTATTGCTCGCCTTCAACAGCGCTCTTGTCAAACTTTGCAGTTGCTCGCGCAGACCCGTATCGATGCTCGCGAAAGGTTCGTCGAGCATCATCACCCGCGGTGCCGGCGCCAACGCGCGCGCCAAAGCCACGCGCTGTTGCTGACCTCCAGAAAGGGTATGTGGGTAGCGTTGCTCGAAACCTTCAAGGCCAACTTGATCTAGCAGTTTCGAAACCAAGGCGTCGTTGCCAGGCGGCAAGCCAAAGGCGATATTTTCCGCTACCGTGCGATGTGGAAAGAGCGCGTGGTCCTGAAAGACCATACCAATGGGGCGTTGCTCAGGGGGTGGCTCCCGCCCTGGGGCTGCCAGCAGCGCGTGATTGAGATAGATTTCGCCGCTTTGCAGAGGCACGAGTCCGGCGGCAATTCGCAACAGCGTGCTCTTACCACTACCTGATGGTCCCAGTAGGCACAAAATCTCGCCTTCACAGACTTTAAGATCCAGCGAATCGAGGACCAGGGTGTCTTTGTAGCGGTGCGAAAGGTTTTTAAAGGTTAGACTCATCGCTTGCGGGTTCGCTCTGCCAAGCGTCTGCGATTGTGATGACTCCACTGCGATTTTCAAGCGTCAATTCGATCTGGCTCGGGGGCAGTCTCCTAATTGCCGGCTGCATTGCGCTGCCGATCGCTGTTGTCCTTATCACCCTAGTAGACCCATCCAGCGATGTTTGGTCGCATTTAAAACACACGGTATTAGCCGAATACCTCACCACCACGACAACGCTGATCTTGCTAGTCGGTTTCGCAGCGTCGCTCCTGGGGGTCAGTTTGGCCTGGCTTTGCACGATGACCGATTTCCCTGGGAGAGCTTTTTTTTCGTGGGCGCTAGTCCTGCCCTTGGCCATTCCCGCCTATGTTGTTGCTTACGTGTTCACCGACAGTCTCGAATTCGCGGGGCCCATCCAAACGAATCTGCGTTTACTCACCGGATGGCAATTTGGCGACTATTATTTCCCCCAAATTCGTAGTGTCGGCGGCGCCGCAATGGTCCTAACGTTGGCACTGTACCCTTACGTCTATCTGTTCGCGCGCAGCGCCTTCCTCCAGCAGTCCGCCACCTATTTCGAAGCAGCTCGCGTCTTGGGAGCATCATCATTCGTAGCTTTTTGGCGTATCGCGCTGCCCAGCGCTCGCCCGGCGATAGCCGGCGGCGTGGCGCTCGTGCTGATGGAAACGATTGCGGATTACGGTGTCGCTGACTACTTCGGGATCACGACATTCACAACCGGGATTTTTCGAACCTGGTATGGCTTGGGCGATAAACACGGCGCGATGCAGCTCGCCGCGTATTTGTTTACGTTTGCCCTTGCACTGGTATTGCTCGAACTCCTGGCGCGGCGCGGTCGCGTCAGTAATCCGGCACGAAACAGTCAGCCGGTCAATCGCATGAGCCTGCCGCTCGGGCGTCAGTGGGTCGCCTGCCTTTCGTGCGCGCTCGTATTTACCGCGGCATTCGCCTACCCCATCGCAACCCTCGCTTTTTACGCAGTCACCGAGGGCGATCCGCGCATCGGCCACAGCTTTTCCGGTTATATCGCGAACAGCTTCACCGTCGGTTCCATCAGTGCGGTTGTGGCGCTAGCGCTGGCTCTGTGGTTGGTCTATGCCGAGCGCTTGAACGATCACTGGCTGACCAAGACACTCACCCGGATCGCTTCGCTCGGCTACGCGCTACCGGGCGCCGTTCTCGGCTTGGGCCTTTTGATCCCACTGACCAACCTCGACAGATCCCTAGCGCACTTTTTAAAGACTCACTTCAACCTCGAAACCGGGTTGCTGCTAACCGGGTCAATTACAGCCTTGGTGTTGGTCTACGTGGCGCGTTTTCTTACCGTTGCCTATAACGCCTGTCACGGCGGCATGGCCAAAATCCACCTGCATCTTGACGATGCGGCCCGCTCGCTCGGTGCAACGCCGTGGCGCGTGTTGCGGGAAGTACACATTCCGCTATTGCGGCCCGCGGTCTTCAGCGCGTTGATTTTGGTGTTTATTGATGTTCTCAAAGAACTCCCGGCGACGTTGATTTTACGGCCATTCAACTTCGAAACCTTGGCTACCCGCGCGTATCGCTTAGCCGCCGACGAACGCTTGGCGGAAGCGTCGACGGCCGCATTGATGATTGTGGTGCTGAGTTTAATTCCTGTAGTGGTGTTGGGACTGCGTCTGGGTAAAGAGCGGCAGGGATGATCTATGCTCGCCGTCGATGTTGACAGACTAGACGGGCCTGGTGATCCTCATCTTATGAGTGGAGAAACGACATGACGCAGGCGCTGCCTGAACAAGCCCAAGTTGTCGTCATTGGCGGTGGCGTGGTCGGTTGCTCCGTCGCCTACCATTTGGCGCATGCCGGATTTACCGACACCGTTTTACTTGAACGCGAGCAGTTAACTTGCGGAACGACCTGGCACGCCGCTGGTTTAGTGGGGCAGTTGCGCGGATCACAAAACATGACGAAGCTCGCCAAATACACCGCCGAGCTTTATTCAAGCCTTGAAGCTGAAACCGGTCAGGCCACCGGTTTTAATCAATGCGGCTCGATTTCTATTGCCACGACCGAAGGGCGTTATGAAGAGCTGCTGCGTATGGCTTCGATGGCGAAGGTCTTCGATCTGGAAGTGAACGTTTTGCATCGCAATGAGGTTGCTGAGCGCTACCCTTTGCTCAATGTCAGCGATGTCGTGGGCGCCATAACGATCCCCAGCGATGGCCAAACCAATCCTGTCGATGTCACTCAAGCACTGGCGAAAGGCGCGCGCCAACAAGGGGCGAAAATCATCGAACACTGTAAGGTCACCCGCATTCTCTGCCAGGCCGGTAGAGCGACCGGCGTGGCAACCGATGATGGCGTCATCAACGCTGAATTCGTCGTTTTGTGCGGTGGCATGTGGACCCGCGACCTCGCGGCGTCGGTTGGTGTCACGGTGCCTTTACACGCCTGTGAGCATTTCTACGTGGTGACTGAGCCGATAGCGGATCTACCGAAGCTACCCGTACTGCGCGATTACGATGCCTACACTTATTACAAGGAAGATGCAGGTAAGTTGCTGCTCGGCTGCTTTGAGCCGGAGTCGAAACCTTGGGGAATGGACGGGATCCCCGATAAATTTTGTTTCGATCAACTGCCCGACGACTTTGAACACTTTCAACCCATACTCGAAATGGCCATGCACCGACTACCGGCTCTGGCCGACGTTGGCATGCAGACCTTTTTTTGCGGACCGGAAAGTTTCACACCCGATGTTCGCTACCATCTCGGCGAAACACCCGAAATCGATCGGCTCTTCGTTGCTGCCGGAATGAACTCCATTGGTATTCAGTCGGCGGGGGGCGTCGGCAAAATCCTTGCTGAATGGATCGTCGATGGCGCTCCATCGATGGATATTTGGGAAGTCGACATTCGCCGCAATCAAACTCACCAACGCAACCGTACCTACCTCAAGGATCGGGTCACCGAAAGTCTTGGACTGCTATACGGGATGCACTGGCCTTTCCGTCAATTCGAGAGCTGTCGGGGGATCCGGCGTTCACCTTTCTATCCCGAGCTCAAAGCGCGCGGCGCCTGTCATGGTCAAGCCTGGGGATGGGAGCGCCCTAATTGGTATGCACCAGAACCAAGCTTGGCAAACTATGAATATAGTTATCAACGGGCTAACTGGTTTGAGTATTCAGCGGCAGAGCATCATGGAGTGCGCGAAAACGTCGGTTTTTTCGATTTAAGCTCATTCGGCAAGTTCTTAGTCGCCGGGCGCGATGCGTGTGCTGTACTCAACCGTGTCTGCGCAAACGATATCGATGTCTCGACGGGGCGCGTCATCTACACCCAATGGCTCAATGAGCGAGGTGGGATCGAGGCTGATCTGACGGTCACACGGTTAAGTGAAACGGAATTCTTGATTTTGACATCGGGGGAAACCGAGGTCCGTGACTTTAGCTGGCTCAAGCGCCTGATGCCGAATGACGCAAACGTGGTTCTTACCAACATAACCTCCGCTTATGCGGTGCTCTCCATTATGGGTCCGAACTCCCGCGCCCTGCTGCAGCAGCTAACCAAAGATGATCTTTCCAACGACGCCTTTCCTTTTGCGACCAGTCGCGAGATTGAACTCGGCTACGCGCTGGTTCGCGCGACCCGGATCACCTATGTCGGCGAACTCGGCTACGAGCTCTACATTCCAACCGAGTTTGCTGCCGGGGTTTTGGAGACTATCCTAAGCGCCGGTGAAGCATTCAACTTGGTACCCGCTGGGTATCATGCGCTGAATTCATTGCGCATCGAAAAAGCCTATCGGCATTGGGGCCATGATATCGGTGTCGAAGACACGCCTTTGGAAGCTGGGCTCGAGTTCGCTGTGAAACTCGACAAAGCAGCGGACTTCATCGGTCGCGAAGCGTTGCTGAAGCAACGAGATGAGGGTATCTCGCGCTCGTTGATGCAATTTACACTCGAGGACCCTCTGCCGTTGCTCTATCACAACGAACCGATTTGGCATGGCGAGACGATTGTGGGCTACGTTTGTTCGGGGATGTATGGCCACACCCTGGGTGGTGCGGTTGGCTTGGGCTACGTCAAGATTGAGCAAGGACAAGACCTTCAAAGCCTTGGGCAATTGGACTACGACATCGAAGTGGCGGGCGTGCGCCACAGCGCTATTGCCAGCAGCACGCCCCAATATGACCCACGGGACCAGCGGATCCGCTCGTGAACGGCGCCACCGGGCATTTTTTACATCGCGCTCGTTGTTTCGTTCGCAATGGCGCACTACAGTTAACCGACCACCTCGCCGATGGGACCACCTCGAGATGAGCACAGCCGCCAGCAACATCAACGAAGACCTGCTTCCGGATCTCGAACCGCTCTGGATGCCGTTCACCCATAACCGTCTCTTTAAGAAACAACCACGGATCGTCACGGCGGCCGAGGGCATGTACTACACAAGCCACGACGGCCGGCAAATCCTCGACGGCCTATCGGGGCTATGGTGCTCGAATGCGGGGCACCGGCATCCGAAGATCGTAGAAGCCGTGAAGCGACAACTCGATGTACTCGATTACGCCGTGGCATTCCAGGCACACCATCCGAGCGCATTTGAGTTAGCGGGCCGGCTCGCCGAGCTCGCGCCAGCATCTCTCAACCATGCTTTTTTCACCAACTCAGGATCAGAAGCCTGCGACACGGCGCTCAAAGTTGCTTTGGCATATCACCAAGCAAACGGCGAAAGCCATCGTTTTCGTTTGATCGGCCGGGAGAAGGGCTACCACGGCGTCGGCTTCGGCGGGATCTCGGTCGGCGGCATGAGCCCCAACCGTAAGGCTTTCGCACGCGCGCTGTTACCAGGCGTCGATCACTTACCCCACACTCATAACCTAGAAGAGATGGCCTACACGCGCGGTCAGCCGCACTGGGGTGGGCATCTCGCCGACGATCTTGAGCGTTTGGTTCAACTCCACGATGCCTCAACCATCGCGGCGGTGATCGTCGAACCCATGCAAGGCTCCGCTGGCGTCATCGTGCCACCTCAGGGGTACCTTGAGCGTTTGCGGGAAATCTGCACGCGCCACGGGATACTTCTGATTTTCGATGAAGTGATTACCGGCTTCGGCAGATTGGGCGCCCCCTTCTCGCCAGATCGCCTCGGGGTGGTGCCCGACATCATGACCTTTGCCAAAGGCGTCACCAGCGCCGTTGTGCCGCTCGGTGGGGTGCTCGTCAGCGATAAGATTTTCGATACCTTCATGCGCGGACCAGAACACATCGTTGAGTTTTTCCACGGCTATACCTACTCAGGCCATCCGCTGGCGTGCGCCGCGGGCCTGGCATCGTTGGAGGTTTACGCCGAGGAAGATCTATTCGCGCGGGCGCGAGCCATGGAACCGATCTTCGAAGATGCCGCCCATTCGTTGCAGGGGACTCGGCACGTGGTTGACATACGTAACTTTGGGCTCGCCGCGGCCGTTGAATTAGCACCCCGCGAGGGGGCGCCATCGAAACGCGCTTTGGACGTTTTTCAAACCTGCTTCGATAATGGCGTGATGGTGCGCTATACCGGTGACATTATCGCTGTTGGGCCTTCCCTGACCGTTTCGAAAGAGCAAATTAGCGTCATTTTCGAAACCATCAAAAAAGCAATCGAAGCCGCGGACTAGGCTTCTCATGAGGCATCGTTAGAAGGTCGTCGCACCCTCTCCCTGTGTTGACAAAGCGCCCCGGGTAACGCTCTACTTCCGCTCCCATAAAAACTTCACCCGAGGGGAGAAAAATAATGCCTTTGGACCAAACCACCGATGCCCTGCTTAAAGGTATCGCGGAACAAGGCGGCCCGGCGCTCCACGAGATGCCGGTCGATACCTGCCGCGAGGTGTTCTTGGGGCTAGTACAAAGCCTGCAAGGAGACACCATCGCCATTCATAAAACCGAGGACCGCAAAATCGACGGCCCAAACGGGGAAATCGGTTTGCGAATTTTTACTCCTCGCGATGCTGGCGGCGAATTGTTACCGGTTTTGGTTCAATACCACGGCGGTGGCTGGGTGATTGGCGACCTTGATAGCCATGACAACATGAATCGTTATTTTGCGAATGAAGCCGATGTCATCGTGGTCGCGGTTGACTATCGCTTGGCCCCCGAGGCTCCGTTTCCCGCCGGCATTGAAGACGCCATCGCGGCCACCGAATGGGTCCACGCGAACGCTGCTAGCATCGGTGCTGATGCCGCAAAAATTGCGGTCGGCGGCGATAGCGCCGGTGGCAATATGGCGGCGGTTGTCGCGCAGCAAATGAAAGGCAAGATTGCGTTTCAAATGCTGATCTATCCGGCTGTCGATTTCACCGACACGGTCTACCCCTCACGGGAGAAATTCGGGACCGGCGAATACTTCTTGTCAATGGAAGACATGGCTTGGTTTGGCGGTCATTTGTTCGGCGACAATGCGGCGGCACCCACCGATCCGAAAGCGTCACCGATAAAAAATGATCTTGGCGGTCTGGCCCCCGCGGTCACTATCACCGCTGGCTTCGATCCGCTCGTCGACGAAGGCAAAGCTTATGCAGACGCGCTAACAGCGGCGGGGGTTTCCTCGCAATACAAATGCTGGGAAGGCACTATCCACGGCTTCGTGTCATTTCCAGGCGCGCTGGCGGCAGGTGGCGAGGCGCTGGCTTATCTCTCATCAAGTTTGAAAGCGGCATTACACTGAGCGGCAACTGACCCCCGCGCAAAGCGCGGGGGTCACGCCTCATAAGCTTCTTTGTTGCCTGGTCGTTGGTAAGACTTAGCGGCGCCGAGCGGCACGGCGCTGAAACCTAGCTCTTAAAACGTCTTACCCCGGCAAGACTCGCGAGCATCAGTAATGCCGTGCCAGGCTCAGGCATCGGCACATCGGTTGGCAAACTGGCGATCCCTTCAATAGTGTCGTTACCGCAACCCATGGCCCAATGAATAGCGAGTTCCGAAGAATTAGCAAGTGCCGTACCGGCCACATCGAATTGAAAACTTAGTCGGTCACCGGGTGTCACCGTCCAGGTACCAGAGCCGATTGCGGTCACATTAGCGCTGCGATCAACGGCTATTTCCTGTCCGTTTCGATAACGCGCGCCAGACATAAAATCGTCTGACAGCAGCGCGTTGGAATTATTACTTGGCCCGTTCAACGCATACAGGGTTCCGGTGCCGCCCGCATCCGTCCAACGGTCGGCGTCAATTGAAAAGGCGAAACCCCAAAGCGTGCCAGTGACGTTGTCATCTTGCAGGTAAGGTGCGCTGCCAAAGGGGTCCCAGGAGGTGTTGAGAAATAGATCGCCGTAACCGATCCCCATGTTGACGCCGTTCAACCGACTCGCGGGCCGGTTCGTGTAACCGGAGAACAATTTTTCGTCCGCACGGCCGGCGAAATTGGTCATGATGTCGACCGACACGACTGTGCCATTGCGATTGACCTCAGCACCGGATACCTCGAAAGTCGAGCTGCCTATTCGATCGCCATAACCCCAATCTTTACCGCCAACGTAGTTATCGGAAATGGGTACCGCGAAAGCGAAGCTGCTGGCGCTCAGCGCGGCGCCCGCTATCAGCGTACTGTTAAAAACCATTAAGCGTTTCACTGCAACGTGCTCCCGAAATATCTTCGTACTGCTCCACCCGCGAACGAGTAGAGCTAAAGCAGTAATCGGGCCAAAGCGCACTTTCGCAGCTTAAGCGTCTGAGGGATAAGCAGTTGACGAAATTTAACGTTCGTCAATGAAAGGAATTTAGGGTGAATGTGTCGCTGCTTACCGACAGCGTCCGGTCAATACACTCTAGACGCGTGACAGACCGGCTTGCGGATTGGCGCAGCTCAATGGCAGCTTGCCTTGACGGAGGAGTTCTACGTTCTCGGCCACCGCCTCACCAATCCCGCGTAAGCTGGCGTGGGTCACGCCCGCGATATGCGGCGTTGCTATGACGTTTTCTTTCAACAAGGGATCCGCCGGGTCGAAAGGCTCTTGCCAGAACACGTCAAGTCCGGCGCCTTTAATGTGTCCATTTTGCAGACTCATTAATAACGCGTCGTAATCAATTACCGGGCCACGCGCGACGTTGATCACGAAGGCGCCAGCCTTCGTCTGCGTTAGCATGCTCTCGTCCACTAGTCCGATATTCTCCGGCGTCGCGGGCGCGGCAACCATTAAGTAATCCGCTCGCGGCAAAATGTCAGGGAGGCGGGCCTCGGTTAAATGCTCAGCCCCTAAATCTGGCTCCCCCGGTTGGGGCCCGCGGCGGGAAACGCCAATCACCTGCATCCCAAAACCTTGAAGCCGGCGCGCGATCTCCACGCCAATCCCGCCATAACCCAAGATCACCACGCATTTACCAAGCAGTGCCTCACCCATCGGTGCACCGACCCGGCGCGCTTGAAAATTCCCGCTTGCGGCCGGGATATCACGCGCCAACATCAACATGTGCAGCAATGCTAACTCCGCCACCGACTCTGCATTTCCAGTGCCGGCGCTCGGCACATTAGCGACCAGTAGCTGGGCGCGTGTCGCGGCCGGGATATCAATGCAATCGAGACCAACGCCATATTGTTGAACCAGTTTTAGACGCTTCGATGCGAAAGCCTGCTCTGGGATCTTGGCAATCGTAGGAATAAGAACGTCGGCATTCTTTGCGGCCTCGACAACGTCGTCACGCTCGCACTCGTCGATATCATCATGGGGCAGGACATCACGCAGCACGTCCATGATCCGGCGGTATCCAGTCACGCAAACAATAATTCGCATTGGCTTAGCGCACTGGTACGTGCCCGCTTATCTCGCTCTCAAGCACCCGCCGCCTCGGCGGCGATGCGATCGCTTTCCATTTGGTAAACCGGCTCAGTATCCCGCGGCGCCCGGGTGTCATCACCGCTCGTGCTGCCAGCTTCGCTCTTCCACGCCGGTGAATCCGGCCACTGATAATCCAGGGACAAGATTGTGCCGGGCTCAGAGATTGATTCGAATGCCGATAGTGCGTCATTCACAATCGCACGCTGATTATGACGATCGAAAGGGCGCCCCATGGTATGGCCAAGCGGATAGTCGATGAATACCGCGCGCGGTGGGTTACCGGCTTGCAAAATGTCGAGGGCGCTGCCAATGCACAGGGTCGGTATGCCGCTAGCTTCCAGATAACGTGCTATCAGACTCCCGGTCTGATGGCACACGGGTCACATCGGGACCAATAGAACCGTATCTACGGCCTGCTCGACGAACCGCGCATGCAGTTCGGGAATCATTTCCTCGCGAACCCGGCGCTGCGAATAAACACCACCCATGCAGGTGAAAATATCGGGCGCCAACTCGCCAATTCGGCCCTCACGCTCAGCGGCGCGCAAAGCGCCCAAGCCGAGAATGCAGTCCGGATCTTGGCGCGGATCTGCCAGGTAATTTTCCGTGATGTGCGAGAAGTGAATTTTGTCGGCCGGCGTATCCTTGGAGATCGCCCGCAGGCTCGTGTCGTCTTTGTAATGGAATGCAACCTGCCCCACCACGTAAGCACCGGAGGTGGAGATCACACCGACACGCGATTCGCCAAGCGGCTTTTTCAATGGGGTAAAAGCTGGCGCGTCCTCGGCATAAAACCAGCGATAGGGTGCATAACCTAAGCGCTCGTAACGCGCTCTGATCGAGGAGATGTATTCAACGTGCATTCCGTAACCTGTAATTATTTGACCGACGCACTAGTCGAGAAGACCCGTCGCCTGCCCACCGTCAACCAACAAACCGGTGCCGGTGATGAACTTGGCCTGCTCTGTGCCGTACTTCCGACGGCGATAGTTGATGCAGTATTCTTCACTTAGGGGAGATTGGGTGACCTTTTCACATAGGCTTTGAGGGGTGTATCTTCTCCCATGTTTGTGGATCTGCTCTTTTTGCCA
>JBCCEV010000095.1:0-16539 GCA_039030125.1 Pseudomonadota bacterium
CGTATAGCCTATCAGACGCGTTTACAGCGGTAATTTTCGCGCGCGGGTTTAAGGTGCCTCAGCGACGTATCGCACGCTTCTTATAAATGTCGAAGGGACCTTTGGCGACATCGTCACCAACCGCGAAGCAAATGAAGCGGCGGCTGCGTTTGTCCGCAAAAAAATCGCTGAGATCGTCGAGGATCCAGAAACCGCCCGCAAGCTCACGCCCACCGATCTTTACGCCAAGCGGCCCTTGTGCGACAGCGGTTATTACGCGGTGTTCAATCGCGACAACGTTACGCTTGCCGACGTCAAGACCGATCCAATTGCCGAAATTACCGCCGCTGGCGTGCGGCTTGAGTCTGGCGACGAACACGCGCTTGACGTCCTCATCTTTGCCACCGGCTTTGACGCGGTCGACGGCAACTACACCCGCATTGATCTTAGGGGACGTAACGGTTTATCGATTAAGGAACACTGGCAAAGTGGGCCGTCCAGCTACCTGGGCATGACGGTCAATCAATTTCCGAACATGTTCATGGTGCTCGGTCCCAATGGCCCATTCACTAACCTGCCGCCAAGCATCGAAACGCAGGTCGAATGGATTGCACAGTGCATTGCTGACGCCGAAGGGCGCGGGACATCAACGGTCGAGGCGAGCCGCGAAGCTCAGGACGGTTGGACGAAGACCTGTCAGGACATCGCGAACGACACGCTGTTCCCGCAAGCGGAAAGCTGGATTTTCGGCGCCAACATCCCCGGCAAAACCAACACCGTAATGTTCTACATGGCGGGTTTGGGAGCCTACCGGGAAGAACTGGGCGGCGTCGTGAAAAATGATTACCACGGTTTCGATTTCACCGCCCCGATTGATCCTCAAAAGGCTGTCGCTTAATCGGCGGCCACACCTCTCCCCCGCTTGAACGCCCGCTTTGCGGGCGTTTTCCTTGTCCCGCTATTCATCGAGCAAACGCCGTAAGGCGTCGAAAAGAAACGCCGTATCAAGGCCAAAGAGAATGAAACCGTTAGTGGCGATGAAACCGGACAACAGCGCCCAATCCGCGGGCAGGATGACATCTCCGAAACCCAATGTCGTGAATGCCACCATGCTGAAGTAAAGGGATTGTTCAAAGGTTGGGAAAATCCCCAACGCATCGAGCACCGCACCCCAACAGCACATCGAGAGCAGTAATCCAACGGCCAACCAAACCGTGACAAGGGTGAGTACGGTTACCTGCCGCGCGATGGAGTAGGGCCCTGTATTGGTTTGCGAATGTGACGCCAGAAACTGGGCGCTGACCACGATCATCATGGCCGTGGCCGCGACCGTAAGGGCCAATATCGCGAATCCAATTCCTGCCTGACCAATTAAGCTCATCCGCAATGCCACGCGACGAATCGGGGTAATCTAGCAGGGTTTTAGCGGCTATGTTGATGTCACCGGTAACGACACGTCGCTGGCAGCACCTGCCGCGCAAAGGCGCCGCGAATTGCAGCGAAACGCCGTTCTCTATTGCGCGGCTGCCGCCACCGCGCGTTTGGCCATCACGCCAACTAAATGGGCGCGGTACTCGCCGGATGCATGAAGATCTTCATTGAACTCACTGCCGTCCACGCTTAAGCCGTCGAGCGCCTCGGGCACGAAGCTCTCACCTAACGCATTCTCGAAGTCGGTAGCGCGAAATACGCAACCTGCCGCACCGGTGACCGCCACCCGAACCGAGCCGGCAAAATCGGCGACAAAGACACCGACGATGGCATAGCGTGAAGCGGGATTCGGAAATTTTACATAAGCCGCGCGCGCCGGTTTGGCGAAGGTGCAGGACAAAAGAATTTCGTCCTCTGCTAAAGCGGTTTCGAACATGTCTGTGAAAAAATCGTCGGCACGGATCTCGCGTCGGGTAGTGCGTAGGGTCGCGTTAAGGGCGAGGACGCCGGCCGGATAATCCGCAGCCGGATCATTGTTCGCTACCGATCCGCCCATCGTGCCTCGATGGCGCACCTGGGGATCGCCAATTAACGAAGCGAGCTCCGCAAGCGCTGGGATCTGCCCGCGCACTACCTGTGAGGCGGCCACATCGGCATGGCGAGCCATGGCGCCGATCTCAACACCGTCACTAGTAGCGCGAATGCCATCAAGCCCACCGATCGCATTCATATCGATTAAGTGGTCAGGTTGCGCCAAACGAAGTTTCATCGTTGGCAGCAAGGTCATGCCGCCAGCAACAAGTTTCGCTTCTTCCAAGTCGCCAAGTAGCTGACTCGCAGTATCGACCGAGTCGGGGGTGTGGTAGTCAAACTTATACATAGCGCTTACCACTCACCTTGGTGATTGGCAGCCGCACGTTGCACCGATTTCACAATGTTGTGATAGCCGGTACAGCGGCAAAGATTTCCTTCCAGCCACTCTCGAATCTCAGTCTCGCTCGGGTTGTTGTTCTGCTTGAGGAGGTCGAGCGTGCTCATAATCATGCCGGGCGTACAAAATCCGCATTGCAGCCCATGCTCCTCGCGGAACGCCGCCTGTAGCGGGTGTAATTGATCGCCTTGAGCCAGGCCTTCGATCGTCGTGACATTTGCCCCATTGGCCTGCACCGCGAGCATTGTGCAGGACTTCACTGAACGGCCATTCACGTGCACCACGCAAGCACCACATTGGCTCGTATCGCAGCCGACGTGGGTGCCGGTGAGTTTCAAATGGTCGCGGATGAAATCGACGAGCAACTCACGCGTCTCCGCCTGGCCACTCATTGATTGGCCGTTAACCGTCAGGCTGATTTCGGGCATAGCCCCTCCCCCGATGTCGTTGCGTTTAGGTAGGCGCCCCTCAGTCTAAACCGCCTGCTTTTCGACCACTAGCCCCTATTGTTGCTCGGCGTCATCCTCAAAACGCGCAGCAAACGCCGAGAAAAATTGATCGGCTAGCTTGCGCGTCGTCGAAGAAAATAAGCGCGAACCGATTTGCGCGATTTTCCCGCCCACCGCAACGTTCGCGTCGTATTTCAATAACGTGCCGCCGTCCTCGCCAACCAACTCGACATCGGCGCCGCCCTTGCCGAACCCGGCCGCACCGCCCTTGCCCTCGCCCACTAGACGATAGGAATGCGGCGGGTTGCTCTCCTCAACGCGAAGCTGGCTTTTAAATGTGGCCTTGACGGGCCCGAACTTGGCGACGACCTCCGCAGAAAACTCATTGTCGCCGGTTTGATCGAGCGATTTGCAGCCAGGAATACAAACCTTCAGCACTTCTGGATCGTTGAGATCGCGCCATACGTCCTCGATTTGGCCCTTAAGGCGATACTCGCCAGTGATATCCAATTGAATCGCTCCAGATTGAGGAGCCTTGAGTGTAACAGGGGAAAGCGGAAGTTTGAGGCCAGCGCCACGCTGGCCTCGGAATAGTTTCCCTAATCCTGTAAATAGCCTAGCTGCGAGAGGAGTTCAGCTTTGTCATCGGCGAACTGAGGGGAGACCATCACATCAAGTCCAAGTTTGTCGAGCGGCTCATCGCAAGCGAACGACGGATCATGAGACACGGTCGCCTCAAACATTGCACCAGAGGGCGTGCGAACGTAGATCGAGTCGAAGTAACCCCGATCTTTCACATCTGAAACATCCGTAAAGCCCATCCCTTCCAAGTGTGCCTTAATCGCACCCTGTTTTTCGTGATCCGCGACCTGGAATGCCATGTGGTGAATCGTGCCTTCCCCGATGGTCCAGCTACCGGGGGCGAGGTCCGGATCGATCCGGAAATCAATGAAAGTGCCCGATTGACCGTCGCCTAATTGATAACGAATGTAGTTGCCGTCATCGGCAACGCGCGTACCGCCCCAGCCGAGTTGCATGAACTCTTCCATGACCGTGGCGTCGCGCGCGGATACACAAATCGAATGAGTGCCGCGGATCATGCAATCCACAGGCACCGGCCCAGTGGAATGCGGTGCCCGCGAATCGGCCACCACGCCAGTGAGACAATAATCGACCCCGCAAGGATGTTGAAAATCAAGATGGCGTTCACCCAAAGTTTCCCGTTCGCGGACTTCAAAACCCATGCCCGCAAGACGCTCATGCCAATAGCTAAGCGCGGTATCGGGAACCGATAGCGAGACATAAGCAATTTGTCCTGATCCTTTTCGCCCTTTCAACCCGACATGTTTAACTGGAAACGTGGTCACCAACGAACTTTCCTCGCCGACGTCGTTGCCGTAATAGAGGTGGTAAATTGGCGCCCGGCCGTCGTAGAGCAACGTCTTCTTAACACTCTTGAGGCCAAGAACCTTGGTATGAAAATCGTAATCTTCTTGGGCATCGCCGGTTGAAATGGTGATGTGATGATGACGCGTGATGTGCTCGCCTGGGTTCATGACCGTCTCCCCTCGGGTAGTTTCCTTCATTATAGGAAAGATTGGGCCGGCTAAAACTTCCTGAAAGCCAGTGATTTTTGGCGCCCCAAGACCCCAAGACCCCAAGACCCCATAAATGATAGTTCGATGAATTAGCGGCTCGCTTCACAAAATTTAACAATCTAGCGTGCATCCTGGCGGCGTCTGAATATTCTGTTTCCCCCCAGGTCTTCAGGATTTTCTCGGATGCTACGTTCAGCCTCCTGGTCGCTCGCTACCACACTCGTATTGAGCATGATTTCGGCTAATGCTCTTGGGGCGCCGTCGCTAAGCCAATTCGCGACGGGGTTTTCAAGTCCGGTATTTCTCACGCATGCCCCGGGGATCGCCGAGCGCCTATATGTGATCGAGCAAGGCACAGCGGGCACGGCGCGCATCAAAAGTATCAACATGACCACCTCTACCGTCACCACAGTGCTCACGTTGAATGGCGTGAGCACCGGCGGCGAGCGGGGATTGTTAGGACTCGCTTTCCATCCGAATGTGGCGAGCAATAACTACCTGTATGTCTATTTATCCGTGCCTGCGGCGGGTCTCGGTAATCACGACTCGCTGATCCGGCGTTATGAATTATCTGGTCCCGACATGATCAACGCTGGTTCAGCGCGCGATGTGTTGCGCTTCAGCCAGGACTTCAGCAATCACAATGGCGGTTGGATAGGATTCGGGCCCGATGGCTATCTGTACATCGCCTCTGGGGATGGTGGCGCTGGCGGCGATCCAAACAATCGAGCGCAAAACCTCAACAGCCTACTCGGCAAGATGCTGCGCATCGATGTCGACGGAGACGACTTTCCTCTTGAGCCCAATCGCAACTATGCGATACCGGCGAGCAACCCATTCGTCGGTGCCGCCGGACTTGATGAGATTTGGCACTTGGGGCTGCGCAACCCGTGGCGCGCTAGCTTTGACCGCCTAACAGGTGATCTCTACATTGGCGATGTCGGGCAAGGATCGAAGGAAGAAATCAGTTTCCAGCAGGGCTCGTCCGCCGGTGGTTTGAATTACGGGTGGCGCGTGGAGGAAGGCTTCACCTGCTTCGACAACAGTCAAACGGGCGGCAATCCGCCTTGCGCAGACCCTATTCTGATTGCACCCGTCTACGACTACGACCACGGCAGCGGCCCCTTCGAAGGCTTCTCAGTCACCGGGGGTTACGTGTATCGAGGACCGGCGGACGCTATTTTAGACGGCGACTATTTCTTCGCCGATTTCGGTAACGCCCATGTCTGGTCCTTACAAGTTGATCGTTCGACGGGCTTGCTGGTGCCTGGGTCACTCACCGATTGGACGACAACGCTCAACAATTCGATTGCTGGATCACTGAGTTTGATCGCTTCATTTGGCGAAGATTCCCAAGGTCGGCTTTATATCGTCGGTCTCGGCGGAACCATTTATTTGCTTGAAGGGAACGATCCGCCACCACCGCCCATTAACACCGAAGCGGTACCGTTAGCGCCAGCGGCGGTGCTCGGTCTCTTCGGTCTTATCATCAGTGCTTGCGCTGTTGGCCGGATACTAAAGCAACGACAGGGCTACATAGACTAGGTACCCGGCGGTTCCGATGCCCAAGGCAACCGTACCCATCGCACCAACGAATCGCGGTGCATTCGCTCCTTCACCAAGGGACAATCCAACGGCGTGTGAAATCCGAACAAGGACGAAGCCGGCACCCAGTGCCAACACCGCGCTCGGTGCGCCACCGAGGATCTCCAACAACGCCAGCACGGCAACGAATAAAGCAGCATTTTCCGCTAAGTTTCCATGCCGGCGAATCAAAAGCGCTAAATCATCATGACCGCCGTCCCCGATCCCTTGATTGTGGCGTACCCGGGCCAAACCAACACTTAGCATCAAGCCGAGTTGCAGCAACAACAATGTCGCCGCCGTCAGCGACGCGTAAACTGGTAGCGCAGTCATAATCGTTCTCCTCAATAGTTATTAGTGCGCGCTCCGCGCGGTTACAGGACTAACAGTCAAAAACACGGCGGCGAGCAAGCCACCAACACCATCGGCAATGAGATCAAAGTTGGTATCAAGCAAGCCTTGTTGAGCCCCAAGCTGAAATGCGGAGTCGATCGCGAATTCAAAGATTTCCCACCCCGCTCCCAGTGCCAGGCTCAGCGTAATCGCCAACACCGACGTGCTCACCAGCCCCAGAGCTTCGAATCGCCGGACAAAGATTGCCGTTAACCACGCCATCGCAAGCACATGAAACAGCTCGTCGAACCAGAACAGGGTGTGATAAAAATCGGCCGCCATTCCTAGATAGAGGTGGACCACAACCATCACCTGCAAGCAATCGCGCGCAAACCATTGGCAAGTATTGGCCGCATATATGAGGAGCACCGCTACTAAGGCGATGACCGCGAATTTTCTATCCCCGCCAACCAACCAGAACAGGCCCAGCCCCGCCGCCATCGTCGGCGCGGCGAGCGTTGTTACAAAACGGGTGGCCGAGCGCATTGCGAGAGTTTATTTGGTCTATAATCAAGACGATATATAAATATATTTTACATTTTGTCTCGTATTTAGGACTAAAGGCTCATGAACTGGGACGACCTCAAGCTCTATTTAGCATTGGTCCGAGCGGGCAATGTCCGTCGTGCCGGCGAACAAATCGGCGTCAGCCACTCAACGGTGGCGAGACGCATCGACCAACTCGAAGCCACCTTGGGCGTCACGTTGTTGGAGCGGCTGCCGAGCGGTTACGCGCTAACGAACGCTGGCGAGGAAATGCTGCATGCAGCCGAGCAAGTCGAACGAGAACTGGATGCGGTGGAGCGCCGGGTACTCGGACAAGACCGTCAGCTTGCTGGCCCCATCGTCGTCACCATGGTTGACGTGTTCGCGACCCACCTACTGATGCCCGCGATCAAAGAATTTGCGGCCCGTTATCCCAATATCGATATCGACCTGCAGATCAGTTATGTATCGGTCGATTTGCGTAAACGCGAGGCCGACATCGCCTTGCGCGTTACCCAAAGTCCACCGGATTTTTTAATCGGTCGCAAAGTTGGGACCATGGCACATGCGGGTTACGCAACTCGGGACTATGTAGACAATCACGATTTAACAGACCCGGCGTCGGCTAATTGGCTGGGGTTTCGCGATGAGGGTCGAAGTCCGAAATGGGTGAAAGACACCCGCTACCCGAATATCCCCGCACGCGGCGTTTATGAAAGTTTGGCGTTGCAGTTGGAAGCCACGCGACAAGGCGTGGGGCTTGGATACCTACCTTGCTTCTTGGGAGACGCCGACCCAACACTGATCCGCGTCGATGAACCTGAGAACTTCCCCGCCTACGACCTATGGTTGCTCCGTCACGCGGACACTCGCGAAACGGCGCGCCTGAGGGTCTTTGCTGACTGCTTAGCGAATGAAATGAACCGTCATAGCGATCTGCTGCTTGGGGAGCGGCCGCTGTCCAACTAGCTCAAAAACCGGCTTCTTGCGCTGCTACACCAACCGTAATCGCGACCATCGCTTCCAGTTGTGTCCTCAAGACTTGCTGCGCCGCTGCCGCCAACTGCTGCACTTCGCCCGCAGGCACCGAAAAATGCGTGGCCAAGGGCTCCGAGCGCTGCCCCGCCGCGCGTGCCACGGAGAAGCGTCGCTTGATGTCGAATGCCTCAACAAAAATAGTGCTGTAAGCCATTGCCTCCGATTCGAATGCCTTTTGGATCCCGTAACCACGAATGTTTTGGTTGGTGTCGGTTACAAAATCCCTCGTGACCTGTCCCTGGACCACGACCACCATGTCTAATTGTTGTGCTTCCCCCAATGCATAGATCGCTTCGGCGAGCTCGACGCTTTGCGGTGGTCGCCAGTCGCGCGCTTTGAGTTGTTCTAGAGCGCGAGTGAGCATTGGTCTCGACACGGTGAAACCTTTTTGTTTCAAACGACGGTTCATTACCTCCGCGACAATATCGTCTGCTCTCCAGCCGATGAGCGGGATCTGCCAAAAAACGCTATCCAACACCGAACTCTTTAGGTGGCTGCCGTGAGGTTGGTCTTGCACCAGGGAAACAAAGCCGACTTGCTTGATCTGCTTGGCATGATCGCTGGTCATCCTTGTTTGCGTCGTGGTTGATAGACAACCCCCAATCAAGAGTATTGTCGATAGCAAAGTTAATAGGCGCACCGAGCTAAACCTTTCCGGCTTAAATGACGCATTCTAGCGTGTCGGTTTGTTATGGAATCGCGCTAACATCCCCGCATGAAGGTTCGCTTCGCAGTCACGCCACCCGCCTCGGCTCTAACCGAAGACTGCTTCGGTAATTATTTGAGCGCGTGCGAACAGTTGAAATTCGACACCATCTGGCTTTCTGACATACCCCTGGGGACGATGGGCGATCCGGTCATCGCCTTGAGCTACGCGGCGGCCGCGACAACGAAACTCAACCTAGGCGCCAATATTGTTCCGCTGGGCCGCAATCCGATGTGGCTGGCCAAACAGTTGGCGCAGATCGACCGGCTGTCAGGAGGCCGGGTGCTGTTATCTTTTGTTCCCGGTTTGGGTTCTCAAGGTGAGCGCGATGCGCTGGGGTATGGCGATTCAAATCGCGGCGCGGCAATCGACGACATTGTTGATTTGATGCGCCGGTGGTGGGCAGGCGAGCGCATTAGTGCGGCGATGGAAGGTTATTCGTTCAGTGACGTCGTGGTCCATCCACGCCCACTTCAGAGCCCGCTGGAAATCTGGCTCGGCGGCAAAGCACCTGCAGCTCTAAGGCGCGTTGCACGCCTCGCCGATGGCTGGCTCACTTCAGCGGCCACCCCCGATGAAGCAGGCGCCGGAAAAATTCAAATTGAAAGACTCGCAGGCGAGTTTGGACGGATCGTTGACGCGGAGCACTTCGGGATCAGCATACCGGTGACGTTAGGCGAACCCGATGAGCAAGCACTGCAAAGCTTACGCTCGCGCCGTGAAGACGGAGATCTTTCGCAAATTGTTGCCATCGGACCGAAAGGCTTACGCGCTCTACTCGACAGACACCTCGACCAAGGGCTCTCGAAGTTTGTGTTACGGCCGCTAAACGCGATGGAAACCCAAGCCGACTGGCGGCGCGATCTCGATTGGATTGCCGAGACGGCTCTCCCCTTGCAGACTTAAGTCGCGAGCGCCTGAAGGAATTCAAGCACAGCACTGCGCGCTTCGGGTTCATCCAGCATAGGCGCGTGCCCAACGCCAGGCACGGTGACCGATATCAAACCGGCTTTACGCCGCTGCATCTCATCAACACAATCCATTGACAGAATGTCCGATGTTTCTCCGCGTACAACCAACACCGGTAGCGATGCGATTGCATCGAACGCCGGCCATAAATCGGGCGCCGCGTTGCCGCCTTGAAACGCCGCGGCAATCGCCGGATCGTAGGCTTGCACCGGCACGCCATTTTCATTCTCCCGGAACACACGCTCGGCGAAACGCCGCCAGTCATCGTCGTCGTAGTGCGGCAACGCGCCTTCATTGACCGAACGGACCTGCGCGGCGGCGTCGGCCCAAGACTCAACCCCGCTGATCTTTCCAACGTAGCCCTTAATGCGATCTAGCCCTGCGCGTTCGATCACCGGACCGATATCGTTCAGGATCACCGCCTGCAAACGTTCGGGAGCTTTGGCGCCCATTACCAGAGATATGATGCCGCCCATCGAAGTGCCGATGGCAATCACCTGCTTCAATCCCAAATGGTCGAGCAACGTCAACATGTCGTTGGAATAGGTTAGAGCGTTGTACCGGTAAGGATCGCTGTCGTAATCAGATAAGCCGCGACCACGTTGGTCGACAGAGACAACCCGAAAATCGTTCTGCAACGCTTGCGCCAGGTCATGGAAGTCCGCTGAGTTGCGGCTCATGCCGTGCATGCAAAGGACGGTCGCCTTAGGCGCATCATGGGGATAGTCGCGCGCGTAGAGCTTTAGACCGTCATCGCTTTGGTAGTAGATGTCTTGATAACTCATCACGTTCTCACTTGATCAGGCAACCGCGCCGTCAGGGTACTCTTCGTGCAATTCAATCTCGGGCGGGAGCTTGAGCCACGGCTGACCTTTTGAAGTCCACAGGCTAAACGTGGGTTGCAGCACCGATTTGTCATCTAGCGTACCGCCCATCATTGAACGGATCTCGGGATATCGATCGAGCGTTATCATCACATTTGAGCCGCACCGCGGGCAGAAGTGCCGATACAGTGCCGCACCCGATTCATCGCGCGCCTCATAAGTCGTTAGTTCGCCGTCGAGCGACACAGCCTCTTTGGAAAATACGGTCGCGATAAGATAGGAAGAGCCGGATTGGCGCTGGCAGCGCTCGCACTGGCATATCCCCATGCTTTGCGGTTCGTCGGTACACCGGTAACGGACCGCCCCACATAAACATCCGCCAGTGATCTCTCTACTCATGCGCCTACCCCTCGTCGGCTAACGTGATAACTTGCCGCCAACGAGTATATACGAGCCATTTATGCGCGAAGACGTTGAATTCGACGCCGGCGGCACGACCTTGAGAGGTTGGCACTATCGCGATCCTGGTGTGCAGCAACAAGCCTGCATCGTCATGTCTCACGGTTTCTCAGCCGTCAAAGAAATGGGGCTAGATGACTACGCGGACGTATTTGCAGCAGCCGGTTTCAGCGTGCTCGCGTACGACAACCGGAACTTCGGCGCGAGCGATGGTGAGCCACGCCAAGAAGTCGATCACCAACGGCAACGCCAAGACTACTCGCACGCCATCGACTGGGTGAGTTCACAGCGAGGGATCGATCCCGAACGGATTGGCGTTTGGGGTACCAGCTACAGTGGCGGCATCGCGATCACCACGGGCGCGTTGGATAAGCGCGTTAAATGCGTGGTAGCGCAGGTGCCATATTTACATTCGGGAAAGACCCAAGCCCGGCTGAGATCACGAGAGGAGCAAGCCGCTACCGAGCGGCTCATCGATAAAGAGCGCCAAAGTCTGCGTGACGATAATGCGCCAACATTACTTGCAGTGTGCAGCGACGATCCCAATCAATCTTGGGATTCCGGTACGCGTTTAAGCTGGCGCTATTTCAATCATTTTGTCGAGGCCGGTCGCGCCGATACCTGGCGCAACGTTTTCACCGTTTCAAGTTTGGAGCTCGGGCAAAGCTACGATGCACTTGCACACATCGCGAACGTCGCGCCAACACCGCTGATGCTTATCGTGGCCCAAAACGACAACATCACACCGACCGAAATTGCGCTTGAAGCGTTCGATATTGCGCTGCAACCAAAATCGCTGGTGACCATCAAAGGGCACCACTACCGCCCTTATCTCGAGGAATTTTCAAGCTCCAGCAGTGCCGCGCGCGATTGGTTTCTCGAACACCTTTAGCACTGTGCAATGTGGCAGTTTCGATCACGGCGGACGGATGGTTACACTAAGGGCTCGGAGCTTCCGAAATACCCGATCACTTTGAGGGGAGTGACCTCTAATGCGATGCCATCTCGCGACCTTACTATTAGCAACCACCATCCTATTTCTGCCTAACGCGTTTGCCCAGACTATCGTCGACGACAAAAAGCTGACCGAGATCGGCGACGGCAGCGACTGGCCGGCCTTTGGACGGAACTATTCGGAGCAACGCTTCAGTCCGCTCACGCAAATCGATACCGAAAACGTGGCGGGTTTAGGCATCGAATGGATGCTTGATCTTCCAGAAGACCGATCGCTGTTATCCACGCCACTGGTGATTGACGAAGTCATGTACTTCACTGGCAGCTACTCAAAGACCCGCGCGGTAGACGCCAAAACTGGCGAGTTGCTGTGGGAATACGATCCCGAGTCAATCAAACACGCAGGCGATCGCCTGCGCATCATGTGGGATTCAAGCCGCGGGCTTGCTTACTGGAACGACAAAATCATCATTGCGACGATCGACGGGCGACTGGTTGGGTTGAACGCAAAAACGGGTGAGAAAATTTGGGAGACGATGACCGTCGATCCCAGACGCGCTTACTACATCACCGGCGCGCCCAAAGTCATTAGTGGCAAGGTCATCATCGGCAATGGCGGCACCGAGCAAGAAGCGGCGCGTGGTTATGTAACCGCTTATGACGCAGACACCGGTGAGCAAGCCTGGCGTTGGTGGATCGTCCCGGGGAACCCCGCCGATGGTTTCGAGAACGATGCCATGAAGATGGCTGCGGAAACCTGGACCGGTAATTGGTGGGAACATGGTGGCGGGGGTAACGCTTGGCATGGCATGACCTACGATCCCGAATTTGATCAGGTGATCGTCGGCACCGGCAATGGCTCGCCGTGGAACCGTAAAATCCGCTCACCGGATGGCGGCGATAACTTGTTCCTGTGCTCCCTGGTCGCGCTTGACGCGCAAACCGGTGAATACCGATGGCATTACCAAACGGTCCCGGGAGAAACCTGGGACTACAACTCCAACATGGACATCATCCTCGCCGATCTCAAATTCGGTGAGCAAACCATCAAGGCACTGATGCACGCGCCCAAAAATGGTTTTTTCTACGTGATCAATCGCGAGAATGGCGCGCTGCTTTCTGCTGAAAAAGTTGGCACCGTTACCTGGGCATCGCACGTTGATCTAAAAACGGGCCGGCCGGTGGAAGTCGCGGGCTCCCGCTATGAAGATGGCGAGGAGCTGGTATGGCCAAGCCCGTTTGGGGTCCACAATTGGCACGCCATGTCTTATAACCCAATGACCGGTTTAGCTTATTTCCCGGCGATTGAAATGCCGGCGACCTTTAGGGATACCGGGATTGATCTCCAGAAATGGAAGTCGCCGCACTTCCGAGTTGGCGTTGGCGTTGAATTTGGCACCGAGGACACACCCGCCGACTACAGCACCGCCTCACTACTGGCATGGGACCCAATCAAGCAAGAAAAAGCCTGGTCGCACCCGCAACCACCGAACTGGAACCCGGGGACGATGACCACAGCCGGCAATTTGGTTTTTCAAGGGCAGGCCGACGGCCAGTTCGTTGCGTACAACGCGACTAATGGTGAGAAACTCTGGTCAATTGATTTGGGATTAGGCATTTCCGCACCGCCGGTGACCTACACCGTGGGTGGCAAGCAGTATGTTTCGTTGCTAGTTGGCTGGGGTGGCGCGGGGCTCATTGCCGGAACGCTGGCCGCACAACATGGGTGGAAGTATCGGTCCCATCCGCGCCGGCTCTATACCTTCTCGCTCGATGGCGATAAATCGGTTCCCAAGATGCCGCCGCCCGTCTGGGCGCAACCGGTCGATCCAAGTGACTTCAAGATTGATGAATCGTTGGCCTCGTATGGCCAACAACTCTACTCACAGTCTTGCTTCCTCTGTCACGGTGGTGGCGCGGTGTCCGGTGGCAACGCGCCTGATTTGCGGGAATCGCCGATCGTGTTGTCCAAAGAAGCCTTCAAAGCGGTAATGGTCGATGGCGCTAAACTCGCCAATGGCATGCCGCGGTTCAAAGATTGGGATGAGAAGCAGCTTGAAGCCATCACCCACTACGTTCGCAAGATGGCGCGTAAAGCGGTGAAGCAAATGGCCAGCAACTAGGGGAAAAGGGTCAGAGAGCCCTTTTCATTTAAACTAGCGCCCCATCGTTGGCTTTAAAAGGGCTCTGACCCTTTTTTTGCTCCCCTTTGCCGTGCATATCTACGCCCAAAAAATCCGAATAAGAAACAAGGCGCTGCCCTCTTTTAGTGCTCTTCGACAGGTCATGATGCTCACGCTCTTGCCCCTGATGGCATGCAGCACCGATCCTGAGCCCGATCGTTATTTTCCGCTTGAAGAAGGTACGCGCTGGATCTATTCAGTCACGATGAAAACGATGGACGGCGAGCAGGAACTGCGGCAGGTCGTCCAAGCGGGTCCCAAGATCACCAATACGCAAATACCGATATACCAACGGCGTGTGCTCGGCGGACCATTGTTTCAATATGCCGTTGACGACCAAGGGATCACGCGCTTAGAACAAGGCCGCGGGCGCGGCGCGACTCTCGAATCATTGGTGCTTCCCGCTAACCGGGAGGTTGGCAATACCTGGGCCGCCGCAAGCCAGACCAGCGCACTGCAAAGCTCCGGTGAACCATGGGAGTCGTTATTCAAACTCAATATTCCCGTCGTCATGGAATACGCGATTGCCGGGGACAATGAAGTTGTTGAAACGGGCGTCGACGAATTCGAAAATTGTCTCCTTATCGAGGGCACTGGCGAGGCGACTCGCGACATGGGCGATCTATTAGGCGAAACGACCGTATCGGTGACGTCCCGGGAATGGTATGCGCCCGGTGTCGGACTGGTTCGCATGGAACGCACGGAAACCAGCACCGCCACCTCCTTGGCGCACGGCGAGATCGTCGCAGTTTTGGACGGGTGGACCCAGGATTAAAGATCCTTAATCAGTTGCGCCGCTTTCGTTAAGGCTTTTAGCACCTTATTATCTGGCCAAATAACCCGGAATTAACGCAATGTCTGAAAAGTTGAGAAGCGGCGAGACACTTCCCTCGTTCACTTTGAACCTTACCGATGGATCGAGCGTGACCTTGCCTGACGATCTGCCATCTGAATTCGGTGTGGTGCTGTTCTATCGCGGCCACTGGTGACCCTTCTGCCGTCGGCAGTTAGTCGGCTACGAAGAGCAGAAAGAAAAACTCGCAGAGCTAGGCGTTACCGTTTACGCAGCCAGCGTTGACACCGGTGACAAGGCTCAAGAGGTGGCTAACGACGTTTCCTTCGGCATTGGCCAAGGGGTAACGCCAGATATCGCTGAGGCAACAGGCGCTTGGTGGGAAACCACCCGCGATATCATTCAACCCACTGAGTTCTTATTCAAGAAAGGGGGCGCGATCATTCAATCGTCTTACTCAGACGGTCCCCTAGCGCGCACGCTCGCCGAGGACGTGTGCTGGCTTGTCGATTTTTTGAAAAGCCGCTGAGGCCAAGAGCGCGATCGGCCCCAGTTTAGTCAGGGGCCGAGTTTGCAAAGGCGCGAGCCGCCAACAAGCGAGAACCTTTAGTTGCCCCTACATGCCCGGGGGCGGCGGCAAATCCGCAATCGGGCGCGGGCATTTATTCTCGACAATACCCATAACCTTCGTTTTCAACTCATCGCTTTGATCGATCTCAGGGTATTTTTTCTGCAAACCCCCAAAGCATTGAGCGCCAGCGTTCATCACCGCCATCATTTCACCTTGCGCGGCGGTCATCTGCGACATGTCACCCGAGGCCTGCGCCTCTTTCATCATTGCGGTAGCTTTTTCGATTTGCTGGTAAGGCGCCTTGAGGCAATCGCAGGCGTCGCTAGCGGCCTGGTCGAGGTCGGGCGCTGCAATGACCATCGTTGGGGTGATAAGGAAAAATCCGAAAATCATAATCAAACGCGTCATCACGGTTCCTATCTATTGTGTATGAAACAAATCCATCGGTAGACCCAGGTGCTCTTCGTAAATGAAGTCACGATGCGGCATTAAGGTATCGGCCGCTGCCGCTGCAATATCCGGATCGTAGTTCTGATACATCGGTCGAAAATCCGGGATCATTGGATTTTTATCTTCCGCAATGGGCTCGATCAGGTGCGACATGCCGGACCAGTAAATATCGAGGGCGGTGAGATGATCGCCAATGAAATACGATTTGCCACGCGCTTGCTGCGCCTTGAGTGTGTTCGTGAGTAGATTGAGAACTTCAACCACCTTAGGTTTAGCCGCCTTTGCGGCCTCTGGCGAATAACCATATTTAGCGCCGAAACCTTGAAAGAACGCGCGATCATCATCGCCCAAATCAGGATTGTTGAGCCCCATATCCACGAGCAACAAACGGCGATTCCAAGCAAACCCGTGCATCGCGCAGAGCTCGTTACACAGACCGAACATTTCTCGGCGCTCGGTGACGTCTGCCGGTATCAATCGCGGCTCGGGGGCAATGCGTTCAGCCAAATAAAGTTGCTCAGCCCAGTTCGATTTAGGATGTTCGTCGTTATAGGCAATCACCGGCACCGAGGCCTGCGCACTCCAATCGATCAACGTTGAGTGATCGCCGCCGACTTCAAATCGCCCGCAAACGTACGGGATTTTTTTGACATCGAGGATCCCCTTGATCCCCTCAGCCCAGGGTCCCGGTAAACCCTCGGCGACAATGAGACGCATACCGTTCATCTCGCGTGCTTCTTC
>JBCCEV010000096.1:0-16411 GCA_039030125.1 Pseudomonadota bacterium
GGAGTACCGACTACGCGAACGCCATGCGCGAGGTCTACACGCTCTATCCCAACGATCAGGACGTCGCCGCATTATTTGTTGAGGCAATGATGAATCGCACCCCGTGGCAAATGTGGGACCCGCGCAGCGGCGAACCGCTTGACGGCGCTGACACCTTGGAATGCCGCGCAACGCTTGAAGGCGCCATTGCGCGGATGAACGATGAGAAGCTGTCTCGTCATCCAGGGTTATTGCACCTCTACGTCCATTTGATGGAGATGTCACCGGTCCCGGAGCAAGCATTGCGCGCGGCCGATGAATTGCGCGACCTCGTACCCGACGCAGGCCATCTCAATCACATGGCGACCCATATCGACGTCCTCTGCGGCGATTATCAATCGGTGGTCAGCAGCAATACCGCCGGCATCGATGCGGACTACAAATATTTCCAAGCCAACGGCGCGATGAACTTTTACTCTTTGTATCGCGCACACAACTATCATTTCAAAATTTATGGCGCGATGTTTCTTGGCCAATTTGCGCCGGCCATCAATGCCGTGGATGACATGATGGAAACCTTGCCGGACGATTTGATGCGGCTCGATTCACCGCCGATGAGAAATTGGCTTGAAGGCTACAGCTCAATGCGCACGCACGCGTTGGTCCGTTTTGGCAAATGGCAGGAACTTATTGATCAACCGTTGCCTGACGATCGCGACTTGTATTGCATGCAAACCGCTCTCAATCATTATGGTCGTGGCGTTGCCCATTCGGTTTTAGGCCATATCGATGAGGCACTGGCCGCGCAGGAAGCCTTTCGCCTGGCGGTCGCTAACGTCCCTGACAAACGCCATATCCATACGGTGAGTTGTCAAGAAATACTCACGGTCGCCGAAGAAATGCTGGCCGGGGAACTTGAGTACCGGCGCGAAAATTACGATCTGGCCTTTACGCATCTCCGCCAGGCGGTCATCAATGAGGACAACCTGCCTTACGACGAACCATGGGGTTGGATGCAACCCAGTCGTCACGCCTTGGGTGCGCTACTGCTCGAACAAGGGGAAGTCGAGGAGGCCGCGGACGCGTATCGCGCTGACTTGGGTCTGGACGATACGGTGATCCGCTCAAATCAGCACCCGGACAATGTCTGGGCGTTAATGGGATTGCACGATTGTTACCAAAGTTTGGGTAAAACGAGCGAAATACAAATGCTCAAGCCGCGACTGGATTTTGCCCTGGCTCGCGCTGACTCACCGATCAAGGCATCGTGCTTTTGTAGTTCAAAAGCAGCCGCGGCGTAAGTCCTCGATTCCCCTGACACCAATGCCGCCGCCTTCAAGGAATTTGGGTCGGGCGGCGCAGCCCATGGCTGCAAAACGCCTTCGGAAATTCGCGTCTTCCAAGTCTGCTTTTGAATCAAAAACGAAGCTAAACTTGGCCACTTCACGCATGTGAAGTCCGTGACTACATCGAGCATTTTTCCTTCATACGTAACGAAGCGCTGAAGACGCTCGATGAACATTCGCCGCAAACGCGTTAAGAGTTCAACGTTGAATGTTATCGCCGTGGTTGTATTTGCGATTACATGTTCGCTGAAACCAAGCGCAGCGAACGCATCTGAATTCACGCCAACCGGGTGCGCCGAAGAAAACGCAGTCCAGATTTTAGGCTCCGGCGGCCCCATCCCCGACGACGACCGCGCGAGCGCCGCTTATTTGCTTTGGGTCGATGGAAGCTCAAAACTTCTTATCGATGCCGGCGGTGGAACATTCCTGCGCTTCGGCGAAGTTGGCGCCAGCATTGAAGAACTTGACCACATTGGTATCACCCACTTTCACACCGATCACGCGGGTGACCTGCCAGAGCTCGTCAAAGGGGGCTATTTTTCATCGCGACGTCGCGCGCTTTCTATCAGCGGACCAACCGGGCAGGGTCCTTTCCCATCCCTAGAGCAATTTCTCAATCGCTTGTTTTCGCCCTCTCTAGGCGCGTACGCCTATCTCTCCGATGTTCTGATCGATGGCGGCGACCTTTTTCAGCTCCAACCTAGCGAGGTTTCGCATGTGCAATCCAATAGGGAAGTGGTTTACCAAGATCCAAAAATCAGAGTCGAAGCGATTTCCGTGGCGCACGGCCCGGTACCTGCCCTCGCCTATGTTGTACTGATGGAGAATTCCAAGATTGTTTTCAGCGGCGACCAAAGCGGTGCCAATGCGTTTTTTTGGAAAGCCGCCGAGGGCGCTGAGCTTCTGATTATGGATCATGCGATCCCGCAGGATGCGTCCAGGATTGCCAGTAACCTGCATGCGCGTCCTTCTGAAATCGGTGAAGCCGCGGCGCGCGCGAACATCAAACATCTCGTCCTTTCTCATTTAATGAACCGCAGTTTAACCAAGCTTAACCAAACGAAGGAGCTGATCTCGACACGCTTCAAAGGCAAGCTAAGCGTGGGAACGGATTTGCAATGTTTGGCTTGGTAGGCCTAATGCGAAGTTTGGGAAAAGGGCTCTGACCCCTTTATTCCGAGATTTCACCGCCCGCGCCCAAATCGGCATGGTCGGCGTCAATGTGCCGATCCCAGTGCCGACCGCCTATCACAGCTTCGGCGGTTGGAAATGCTCCTTGTTCGGCGATCACTACATGCACGGACCCGAGGGCGTGCGATTCTTTACTCGGCTTAAGACAGTGACATCAAAGTGGCCATCCGGCATTCGCGAGGGCGCTGAGTTCTCGATGCCACAGGCTCGGTAGTCGGGGTAGAAAGAAGCGGACGCACCTATTTTCCGACCTTGGGGTGCCTCACAAAGATCCGCAAAATAAAGTGCGTCCCTTTTTTTTCTTAAGTTACGATACCGCCAACGTCTAATGTCACCGGAGGCACACCGTGAAATTACTGAGCTCTTTAGGTCCAAATCCCCGCGGGATCCGGATGTATATGTTGGAGAAGGATATTTCTCTGCCAACCGAGGAAATCGATATCCTCAATGGTGCCAATCGCTCCGGCGATTACGCAGAAAAAAACCCTGGCGCGCAAATGCCATCCCTTCAGCTTGATGATGGAACAGTCATTGCCGAGACGGTGCCCGTCTATGAGTATCTCGAAGAGAAATTTCCGAACCCGCCACTCATTGGCTCGAACTCGGAAGAACGCGCTGAGGCACGGATGTGGCAACGTCGTATCGAACTTAAGATCACCGAGCACATCTATTGCGCTTTTCGCTACGGGCCGGGGCTCGAAATGTATCAAGCGCGCCAAACCTGCTTCCCCGACATGCTCGACGGCTTGCAAGGTCAAATCAAGATCGGTATCGAATGGCTTGACGGCTTGATGGCCGAGCGTGAGTACCTCTGCGGTCATCGATTCACATTTGCCGACATCATTCTGTATTCAGCGTTAGATTTTGCGCATGGGGTTGGCTTGGGGCCAAGTGACTCGGTAATGAACATCAATCGATGGTTTGAATCCATTGCTTCACGGCCAACGGCAAAAGCAAGCCTCCACGAAGCTGGCACGGCGCAAGGATTTCGAGGCGTCTAGAAAAAAGAAAAAAGCAAACGCACTCATTTCTTATTGAAGCCTAAAAATAAGTGCGTCGCCATCAGCCGCGCCCATTAACCCGCAACGAGACTTTTATTGGCATCAGGCTTTCGGTTGTGGGCCAAGCAGAGTTTCTCGACGGACTTCTTCGACCGTGTGGCTTGGGCCAGACGAACGAACGCTGCTAGCGGGGTACCCCACGGTAGATCAACGGCGTTTCCAATCAAGTCGCCTGAAGCTCGATTGAATCGGTACCCGCCTCGCGGCGGAAACCTTGGCGCGCTATCGGCGCGTTACGACCAATTCCGACAAGCAGCTCCGTGACTTAGGACCGTTTGCGCTGTTTGCGGGCGCATTTTGAGGAGGTCTGCTCCACAGAAGCACACCAGGGCGCGGTCAGGATTAGATGCGCCGCAGCGTTACGGGCTTGTGAGCTGTTCCCTAGCAAGGCAGCGAAATTTCTTGCCAACTTCGGGAGCTATTCAACCCGCGCGGCACCCAAAATTTTCAAAAGTAGTCACCTGGCCTTAATTTGCGTTCGGGAGTTTCTCGAGTTTGGGAGAAACCGCGCAACCGAGGGCAGATTTACTTATTTGGCCAATGCCGCGAGAAACTCGTCCAGTTGCTCGGCCAGACTATCCGTCGTGCGGCGGGTCATGCGATGGTCACTCATGTGCCCACGGATTTCGGCTTCGGCATGCCCGACAACCTTTTCTGCCGCCACGTCGATCAGGTAAAGGCGAAGCCACGACTCCATGAAACTGAATTTGCGCAGTTTTCCAATTGCAGCCCAACGACACCCAGCCTGCTGCCCGATCGCGGCGGCCCGCGCGGGATGGTGGATCAAATAGCCATTAGCAATCAGCGGTGGAACATCTTGTGGCGTTGCTATCGGCGGCGCGATGTGGCCCAGTTCACTGAGTCTTTGGCGTAGAAATGGTGCGAGCTTATCAACGCGGCGTTTTTCTGCATCCACACCAGGGAGAAGCGTGTCATCGTCGAGTCCAAAGTGAAGGACCGCTATGCAGTCGTCACCGAATGCCGGCAGCGTCGCGAGCGACAGGGCGAACGCGACGGTTAGCAATCGGCCTATTTGGCCCCCGCGAGAAAACCGTCTCCGGTATTGATTTGCGCGCATGGTGTCCTCCGTGGGACGTGTAAATGACGTTCGCGCCATAGTCTTGGTGAGCGCGCCTTTGATAGCCAGCATTCAATGGAACGTCGGGCAAAATCCACGGGGCCGCTAGACGGGAAATGTCAGAGCGATGGGTGCAATAAGGACGACCAACAGAGGCCTGACAGCCGCAAGCGGAATCAAGCAACCTGTTTGGCTCGCGCCGAGCCACGCCACCTAAGAGCGCTCAGGTGATTCGCTCGGGTTAGGAATCGCAGATTTCGCTGCCTTCAAACAGTGCCGGATCTCGCAGGCAATGGGCGATCACCGTTACATTCCAGCGGTTTGTTTGATGATAAGGGTAAGTGGATTTAAGCCCGTGCGCCGAACTCAGTAAACGTCGCGCTGATAGCGATGCGTCTTGCGGAGATCTTCGAGGTAATTTTGCGCTGCCGGTTGGTCCAGCTCGCCGTGCTTAGCAATCACATTGATTATCGCTTGTTCAACATCGCAGGCCATTCGCGTCGCGTCTCCACAGACATAAATCGCCGCGCCGTCTTCCAGCCATTGGAAAAATTCGGCCCCGTCTTTCTCAATAAGATGCTGAACGTATACCTTCTCAGCACTGTCTCGCGACCAGGCTAAATCCAACTTCGTGAGCAGCCCAGTCTCGTGCCAATCGCCGAGCTGTGCAGCGTAAAGGTAATCGGTGGCTTGGTGCTGATCGCCGAAAAACAACCAATTCTTGCCGGTGGCTTGCCGCGCTTCTCGTTCTTCCAAGAAAGCCCGAAACGGCGCAACGCCGGTGCCGGGACCAATCATGATCAGGGGCGTGTCGTTATCGTCGGGGAGGTAGAAATGCGACGAACGGTGGATGTACACGCCGAGCGCGGCACCCGGTGTCAGGCGTGATCCCAGAAAGGTTGAAGCCACACCTTGTCGCGATGTGCCATGCAACTCGTATTGCACTTCACTGACCGTGAGATGCACTTCGCCGGGATGCTTGTTCGGACTTGATGAGATCGAGTACAAACGCGGTTGCAGTGTGCGCAGCCCATCGACGAGCTTCTGCGCATCCATCTCGATCGAATCCAAACGCAACACGTCGATCAAGTGGGTGCCCTGATCGACGGTAACCTGCCAGTCGTCCGCGGTCTTTTGCGTCACGGTCATCAAGTCAAGCGAGCGAAAGAGCGCTTGTCGCAAGCTCATCGAACCGCTTTTCATCGAGACGATTTCCGTGCCTGTCAATTGTGCGTGTTCAAGTATTGAATCGACTTCAGCCATATCGTTGAGGGGCCAGATCCCGAGCGCGTCGCCGACTTGGTAGTCCAGATCAGGACCGCCTCCCGATAGCGCTATCTCAATATGGTTTACGCACTTCTGTGATCCGGCACTGTTCAGGCATTCACAGTTAATCAGCGTGGCAATAAACGGATGGTTCTTGTCAAACGCTGGCTTCCCGGCATCGGGCTCCGCAAGAGCAGGTCCTGCTGAACCGGCGGCCTCGCTAAATGCCGGTTCGGCAAAAACGGTCTCCCGCCACGTTTCATAGTCGTCATCGTAATCAACATCGCAGGTCACCAGCGGCGCCGCACGAGTTGCGCCCAGCTCTTCCAGGCGCCTGTCGATATCACGCGAAACCTGATTGAAGTTCGCATAACTGCTGTCGCCAAGTCCGCAAACACTGAAATTCAAGCTGGCCGGCAAACCCGGTGCATCAGGGTCCATCAGTGCGGCATAAAAACCTTGGGCATTATCAGTCGGCTCGCCTTCACCATAGGTTGCGGCAACGATCAGCAGGTGCTGCAGCTCTGCAAGTTCCGCCGGCGCGACGGAATCCAAATCCGCAATTTCGGCCTTGAATCCGCGGGTCCCGGCAAATTTGCGCAAATCCTTGGAAAGCGACTCCGCGGTACCGGTTTGAGAACCGAAAAAAACCTTAAGCGGGGTCTGCGCCGCCGTGGTGGCGTCACCCGCACTTTGCTTTGATAGCGCATAAATTCCGGCGAATAAGCCGTTAAGGAATGTTCTTTGTGCTTCGTCGAACGGGCTATCGGCCGGTACGAACTCTGGTGTACTAACGCCTGCGGTGCCACCGGCGCCGTTAAGAATGTCTTGAAGAAGGGATCCCTCGGAGGTACTCACGGAAATAACTCGCTTGGTTCTAAGCCGCCAGGGTCTGCATGTCGGCGAGTTCAAGTAGATCCGCATCGGCGACATCGCGGACAAATTCAAGAAAACTCTGGCCGTCCTTTCGGCGCGCCAGATAGTTCCCCACAATCTGCTCGACGACGGCGTTGACATCCTCGGCCGGGATCGGACCACAAACAGGGCGGCCTATGCCCTTGTCGTGATCGCTGCCACCACCAAGGACCAAGTGGTAGCCCTCCCTGCCGTCTTGCAACGTCGCGCCAACCAATCCAATGTCGCCAATGTAGTGTTGCGCGCACGAATTAGGGCAGCCAGTGAGGTGAATGTTGATCGGTCTGTCGAGCGTAAAGCACTGCTCCAAATGCCTAACCAGCGCGGCGCCGTTTTCTTTAGTAAACGACAGAGCAAGTTTGCACCCGCTTTTACCGGTACAGGCAACCGCGCCAGCGGCAAATGCGGTGGCGCTGGTTTTCATACCGTCGTTCTCGATACGCGTTTTAATCTCGTGTTCTGCACTCTCGGGCAGATGAGGTATCAGCACGTTTTGCCACACCGTGAGCCGCAGATCATTCCGCCCGTGCTGGAGCGCAACGTCACCCAAGGTTCGCATTTGATTGGGACTTAGCCGGCCCATCTCCAGCGCAACGCCGAGATAGCGCAAACCGGCTTCCTTCTGCGCGTGAAAGCCGATGTGCCCCTGGCGATTAACTGGCGGGCGCTCAAGTTCCTGTTCCATGCCCAGCGGCGTGAGTTGGAAACCGGCTTCCAGCTCAGTTAGTTTTTCATTCGTTTTCGCGATAAACCAATCCACGCCATGTTTGTCGAGCACGTATTTCAGGCGTGCTTTTTTGCGGTTGGTGCGATCGGCATGTTCGACAAACGTGTAGAGCATCGCGAATCCCGCCATCACGGTTTGTTCAGGGGTACAAATAACGCCTGTTTCCCGCGTCAGATCTTTATGACCGCTGATACCGCCCAAACCAACACGGCAGTAAATCCCAGGATCGATCGCGGCCCCCTCGCCGACAGCAACCGCTTGAAAGCAAATGTCGTTGCTGTCGCTGACGGCCGAAATGGAGCCGCCGTTCTCGAAAGAGATATTGAACTTTCTGGGCAACGCGCGCAGTTCTCTTGTATTGAGCACCAAGTTGGATAAACGCTGCGCGAAAGGGGCGAGATTGATAAGTTCGCTTTGATCAAAGCCCGCGGTTGGCGAGGCCGTCATATTTCTTGCCGAGTCGGCACCGGAGCCTTGGCAAGAGAGTCCGGCGCAGGTCAGCGCGTCCATCACGTTTAGAACATCTTTGGGTTCAATTTCACGGATTTGAATATTGCCGCGGGTGGTGACGTGAGCGTATCCACCGCCGAAGCGCTCGGCGATATCGGCCAGCGCCAGCATTTGATCGCCTCGCATCTGGCAGGCCGGAAGCCGCAGACGCACCATATAACCCGGGCTGGTGGGTTCGACGTTGAAAAAACCCAAATGCCGCAGCAGGAACTGGTCTAGACCCGCTGCAATTTCGTTTCGGGCAGTCCAGTTTTCCAACCGCTCCCATAGATCCATAGGATGCAATTTGTACTTGGCAATTTCCTCCTTGCACAGATCCTCAAGCGGCGTGCCGTAAACCATCTCGGTGGGTTCTTCCTCGGCCGCTCCAGCAGTACCTAATTCGAGCTTACTGAGCGCCGCCATGAGACAAGCGATTTGCTCATCGCTGAACCCGCGTTGATGAGACGGCTCATTCATCTGTCCACTCTCTGCATCGCTCATAGTTTGGATGGGCTGGGTTGGCCGGGTTGTGGCTTAGCGCGTTGGTTCCGATGTGCTTGGCGTCGAGCCCCGTTATCGCAGGCCTAACCGTTAGGTGTTCCGCGCCACAGCCTGTCCCGAGCCGCGCGATTTGTGCCTTAGGAAAAAAACTTAGCAAAAGCTTTGCCAGCTAGCTTTGTTATTAAATTCAGAAGCTTATGAGATCATTAAGGGGGTTGAATGCGCTAAATGAACGCACGTCAGGCGCATTTCGCACCAAAAAGGCACGGGGGTATTACTCGATATTTGAGCAGCGTGAATGGCCGTTTTAGCTTGCAAGGTGGCGCTGACTCGATATCCGGCCGGCCGGAACCAAGCTTGCGTCTGACGTGAGTCCGTTCAACTGGCCCGAGCTGCACCACCTTATTGGCGAAGGCGGGAAATTTTTCGAAGCGGCGCCTTGCCACCAACCGGGTCCCGCTCGGCACAAGGGCCCCGGCTTGGATCGGCGCGCCGGTCAGAGGTCGTTGAAGCTCTTATTCTCGTGGAGATAAGTCGCCGCGATGACGCCAACGACAATGCCGATGGCAACGATGAGAAACAGTCCGAGCAACGCGGGCGAATCGGCAAACGTGAAATAGGCTTCAGCAGCATCCCAGCTTTCAATTGGACTACCCATGATTAACTCCTCTCTTTATCTGGTTATGACGTGGCAGGCGCAGTATCGCCAGCATCAACATCTGTTTGGGCTCCGTGCACACTGCTTTCCGGGTAAGCCGGCCATTTCACTTCAACGTGGTCCAGACCGCGCACTTCGGCGGCCTCAGGTACGCGCAGCACACCCATTGATTTCATGATGAAAGAGATCACGTAGCCCGGAATGAGACCCATGCCCACTAAAAGCACGGCACTCACCACCTGACCAACGAGGTTCACAGCAGCCGCGCCCTCGGCCATGTTGGGATAACCGGAAGCAAAAATCCCGCAGGCGACGATTCCCCAAACTCCGCACACGCCGTGCACTGGGACCGCACCCACGGCATCGTCAATACCAAGCTTCTCTAGATAGCGCCCGGCAAGCGGGGCAATCATGCCGCCCACGAACCCAAGTGCAAAGGCAATCGGTGGATAGTAGACATCCAGACCAGCCGCCACGGAGATGATCCCGCACAGTGCCCCAGACATCATCCAGAAAGGATCGCGGGTCATGAAGTAGCAGCCGATAATACCGCCTGAGAGACCCATCAAAGTGTTGAACGCGTAGGCAGACAGCGTCATTGGCTGATTGTAGATATTGACCCACTGCCCAGAGCCGCCGTAAATCGCGCAACCGGCCAAGAAACCGAAGAAGCCGACAATGATCAGCATGAGACCGATCAGCACCATGGGTAAATTGTGCGGGCGGATGGTCACCGGAGTGCCATCGGCTGCGAACTTACCCACGCGCGGCCCCAGGTTGATCAGGACGCCGAGCGCGAAGAAACCTGAAATGATGTGAATTACACCGGCGCATCCCACATCGTGATAGCCGAGTTTGCGGGTCATCCAGCCATCTGGATGCCAACCCCAACTGGCCGCCAGGATCCACAGTCCCGAGCCTAGGATCACCGCTAAGATAATGAACGAACTCACGCGGATGCGCTCGATTACCGCACCAGACATAATCGATGCGGTGGTCGCGGCAAACAGAACGAAGGCGGCCCAGAACACGCCGGTCGCGTTGTCCGCCAAATTGGGGCCCATTGCCAAATCCCACGGCCGCCCGGCGGCGCCAGCGGCGAAATCGGGGACCAGGCCGTTGTACATCGCCAGGTAGATCCACCAACCGAAGAAGAAGAACGTGGGGATCACGAAAGCAAATGCGAGGATGTTTTTAACACCTGCCACCAGGGTGTGCTTCATCCGCGATGCACCCATTTCGTAGCCAAGGAAGCCCGCGTGGATGAGCACCATCACGCTAGTACACCACCAGTAAAAGACTTCGAGATTGATCGCAGTCGTCATCTCGACCGCTTCTTTCAATGCGGCTAAATCGGTCGCTAGTTCGGCTTCCATCACACGCTCCCAGGCCTTTTGCGGCTCATTAGAATAGGCAGGAGCAATTTGATGCAGCGTGTGTGCCAAGACGGGTCAGCGATGCGTTGTGCCGGTTGCTGCATCCTCATGATGCGCAGTGCGCACCCACACAGTGCATTTGCGCGCAGAAAGGCACCAACTCAGAGCGCCTTTAGACACCGACGGATCGGAGCTATTTATGCCCCTAAAGCGTCAGCGAAACGTGACTTTAATCTTGGTCGAGGCCCCGGGTGTGCGCCGCGCGGGGACACACGGATTTGCTAATTCCAGCTCGGAATGCGCAGGCGACAACCACACGCAAGGCTCACGTTTCGTCGAACAGGCCGCACGTTGTGTTGAAACGCTGGGTCATCAAGTGCGAGGTATTGAAGCTTGGCACAACTCACGCTCAAACGGCGCTGCGGCACTAGGTGGCTGGGATCTCATTGCGACTAACACGAGCTGCCGCCGTTTAAGCACCGCGCTCAGTACCGAGTTGCATGCCGAGTGACACGGCGTGCGCTGCCCGGGTTTGAACTCAGGCAAAAACGGAAGAGCGAGCCACCTCCGTGACGCGCTGGACCGCCGGATGATGAATTTTTCGCTCCGGTGAAATCGCGTAATAGGATTCACGTGCACCCTCTGCAATACCAACCTCACGAGCGCCATACATTGCTTCAACTTCCTTAGCGATCGCGCTTGGCGCCGGAAACAAACCCTTACCCGCCTGACCAAAAGCCTTGAGCAAGGCGCTGTCGTGAAATTCCGCGATCACGTTGGGCCGCACGCCGACCGCCTCAAACCAATCTTCAAGACGTCGGCGCAGGGCGCTGGTCCCAACGGGCAGCAACATCGGGGCACCATCCAAGGTTGCGGGAAAACCCCGGGCATATTCCCGCCAACCCTCGGCCTGCGAAAAAAACGCAACGCCCGTCTCGCCGAGTTGATGATTAAACGCCTTCACACTGAGGCCGGTTGGGATCGGCCTGTCGGAGATGACAAGGTCCAACCGTGCAACGGTAAGCTCGGCGAGCAACGCTTCGAGTTCGCCTTCGGCGCACACAAGTTGAACCGGCTCCGCCAAATCCATCGCCGGTTTCAAAATCTGGTAGGTGATGAGTTTGGCGATTGAGCTCACGATCCCAACGTTCAATACTAATGGGTTACCGGGCTTACCGCTTTTCATGCGCTCAGTGAGCTCCGCACCAAGACGGAAGATTTCATCGGCATACTGAAAAACGATACGGCCATTGTCCGACAGCACGAGACGGCGACCCACTCGTTCGAAAAGCGGGGTACCAACGGACTGTTCTAACAACTTAAGCTGCCCGCTAACCGTCTGCGGTGTTAGAAATAATTTCTCCGCGGCGCGCGCGATGCTTCCTTCCTGGGCGATAGTCCAGAAATACAGCAGGTGGTTGTAGTTGAGGTGCCTCATAGACCGTTACCGCAGTGCGAATCACCGCTTCCTCCCGAGGACAATGCTCACTCACCAACGGGCGCGGTGCAACGTCTAGTAAGGTTTTCCCGATGATTGTGTTCGATTAGTTCGAGCCTGCCACGCCCTGGTAGCGCGCCGGGACGATCTCACCGCGGTATTTCCCGCCGTTTCTGGACATGTCTTAGGCCCCGGTGTTTTCGTTTCCGGTTCATTCGAAAAAACCGAGCTTTCTTGTCGGTAATATCATCAGCGCCCCACACCCCGGCTTGCTAAGGTTCCCCCCATCGAAAAAGACCCACACCCAAAGACTAAATGAACCATGTTTGAAGCCATCTATCTTGTGACATTGATGACCCAGCCGGGCGAGGCACTTAAAGCTCTGCATCATGGGTCGCCCCAGGTCGTCGAGTCACGGCCGTTTCCTACCCAAACAACACTGGCTGGCGCAGTCGAGAGGATGCCAAGCCGAGCTGACAACACGGATGGTCAGTGGCTCCATTATGAATTGGATATGGACGACTTCTCCACCACGCCACGGCGCACCACCGAGGAAAACCCCTACCCGAGCTGGCGATGGTTCGAGCGGCACCGTGATTGGCTGCGTCTTGAGCAATCGACACGTTTTGGCAGCAACACACAGGCCCTGTTCGCGCACTGGTCGCCGTTTTCCTTCTGAGATCCCCCTTATCCGTCATCGCGACGGTGGTTTGAGCCCGACCCTGCGTCGGGTTTTTTTTGCTTCGCTAAAGCAGCCATAACGGGGCTCGATCTTAGAAGTCATCGCCGGGCCTGGGCCGCCCGATCCATGACCGGGGACTATCGAGGTTGCAGCGACGCACCTCTTTTTGATGGCTGGCGAGAATTCAGCGCGTGGATTGTTACCCCGCGTGCGCAGAAACGGTTTAGCAATGCGTTTGGACGACCACAGCATTTTCTCGATGCCGATCGCGTTGACGGACTCAGGGATCGGGAACAAAAAGGGCCTCATCGTTTAATCCATGAACCGGTAAGAATTTTCCGTAGATGTGTGTCGTTTGGACGGGATAGACTCCCCCGCCTACCTATCGGAATACCGGGATCGGAACGTCGCATGATCACTTACCTGAAACGTGGCAAAGCACAGGAAGACAGGGACCAAGCTAATACAAAAGTGCGCAAAACTGTTGAAGAGCTCCTGGCCAAAATAGAAAGTGGCGGAGATACCGCAGTTCGGGAATTTTCCGACGCGTTTGATCAGTGGGCACCGGATTCATTCATTCTTTCAGAACAGACGATCGAAGAAGCGCTTGGTAAGGTCAGCGCGAAGGACTTGGAAGATATTCGTTTCGCGCAAACGCAAATCCGCGAGTTCGCCGAAAAACAAAAAGCTGCGCTGCAGGAAATCGAAATCGAGACACTGCCGGGGGTAGTTCTGGGACACAAAAACATACCCGTCAATTCGGTAGGTTGCTACGTTCCGGGCGGGCAATATCCGATGGTGGCCTCAGCGCATATGAGCGTGGTAACCGCCAAGGTCGCAGGCGTGAAACGCATCGTCGCCTCGGCGCCGCCCTTCGAAGGTGGGGCTCATCCCGCGATTGTTAGCGCCATGCATTTGGGAGGCGCGGACGAGATCCTGGTGCTCGGCGGCGTGCAGGCGGTTGGGGCGATGGCCATCGGCACCGAGACGATTCGCCCGGTTGATATGTTGGTCGGCCCAGGCAATGCCTACGTGGCGGAGGCCAAACGCCAATTATTCGGCAGGGTGGGTATTGACTTGTTCGCCGGTCCCACCGAAACGCTGGTGATCGCCGACGACAGCGTTGATGGCGAGCTTTGCGCGACCGATTTGCTGGGCCAGGCAGAGCACGGCCCCACCTCTCCCGCAGTGCTGCTCACCAACTCAAAAACGCTCGCCGAAGCGACCATGACAGAGGTCGAACGGTTGCTCAAGATCCTGCCAACCGCAGAGATAGCGGCCGCCGCTTGGCAAGATTTTGGCGAGGTTATCGTTTGCGACTCGCAAGAGGAGATGGTCGAAGTCGCCGATATGTTGGCGTCCGAGCATGTGCAGGTTATGACCGAAGACCCTGACTATTTTCTCGACAATATGACCAACTACGGCGCGCTGTTTCTTGGCCCGCGCACCAACGTTAGTTACGGCGATAAAGTGATCGGCACAAACCACACGCTACCCACGCGTAAAGCGGGGCGCTACACCGGTGGCCTGTGGGTCGGTAAATTCATCAAAACCCACACCTACCAACGTGTGCTTTCAGACGAAGCCTCCGCGCTGATCGGCGAATATTGTTCGCGCTTGTGCATGCTTGAAGGGTTTGTCGGCCACGCCGAGCAAGCGAATATCCGAGTTCGACGGTTCGGTCACAAAGAGGTCCCGTACGGCGCCGCCGCCGAATGAATTCCCTGCCCAAGACCCCGTCGTTCGATCTGGCCGGACGACGCGCCCTGGTAACCGGCGCGAGCCGTGGAATTGGTTTGGGCGCCGCCGCAGCCTTGTGCGAGGCTGGCGCGCATGTGGTGCTCGCGGCCCGCAACGCGCAGACGTTGGGCTCAGCAGTTGAACAACTTCAGGGCGAAGGCGGTTCGTGCGAGGCACGCGTTCTCGACGTCTGCGATCATGGTGCTGTCGAACGGGCCTTAGAAACCGAGGAATGTTTCGACATTCTCGTCAACAACGCCGGGATTAACCGGCCAGGTCCATTTGAACAAATGACCGAAACCGACTTCGATGCGGTGATGGCAGTCAACGTGCGCGCGGCGTTTTTCCTCACCAAAGCCGTGGTCAAAAGAATGCGCGTCGAACAACGCGGCGGTTCGATCATCAACGTCTCCTCGCAAATGGGGCTGGTCGGCGGGCTTGACCGTACCGTTTATTGCGCATCCAAACATGCGATCGAGGGCTTTACTCGCGCGCTCGCCATCGAGGCGGGACCAGACAGCATTCGCGTCAACACCATCTGCCCAACATTTATCCGCACACCACTGACCGAATCGACATTTTCCGATCCCGAGCGGCGCGCGTGGATGGAGTCGAAGATCAAGCTCAACCGAGTCGGCGAGATTGAAGACATTATGGGCGCAGTGGTGTTTCTAGCATCCGACGCGGCCGCGCTGATCACCGGCTCCTCATTGGTTATCGATGGCGGCTGGACCGCTGGCTAGCAATTGCGTGGTTATTTGATGGCTTGCGGATTAATCGGGGAGCCGCAGCCGCCGGGCAAATTCATCGGTGGTGCGCAAAAGAAAAATTCGTACACGCCGTCTGCGGCACAATCCTCGGCAAGTTCCTTAACGTAGAAAATCTCGCCCATGCTGATCCCAATCGCTGGGATCACCACCCAATGCCAGGGTTGGCTGGCCTCGTCGGTTTCATTGGGACGCACTTCGCAACCCCAGGTGTCGGCACAGATCGCGGCGATATCGTTTTCCCGGATCCAGTAGCAGGTTTCAAACGCCAGGCCAGGCGCGTCACCGCCGGCATAACCACCCCAGTCGCCTGACGCCAAACAACGCTCCTGGTGGCCGGTACGGACAATAACAAAATCGCCAGTCTGCACCTCGACCTTTTGCGCCTTCGCTGTTTGCTCAAGATCGTCATTGGTGATGCCATAGCCATCGTCAAGCGACTCGACGCCCTTGAAGCGGGCGACGTCAAGCAGCACGCCACGCCCCACCATTTGATCCTTCATGTTTTCGATGCCGCACTTCTTCGCACCCATGGCGTCGACCAAGGTCGCCGGGTAACCGTTGTACATCTTGTCGTCGAGAAAAATATGCGCAATTGCGTCCCACTGCGTGGAGCACTGGAGGGGCAGGTTTACCGCATCGTCGGCATAGCGAAGATAGGCTTTGCCTGTATCCTGATTGCCCGCCACAGCGTCGGTTCCGGTGGCCAGCATGGTGTGGATTGGATTCCAGCGCCCACCAAACAACCCGGTTTGTATCCGTTCTGTTAACGGCAACCCCAACGCAAAGGTTTTACCACGGCGGATCAGCGAAGCGGCCTCTCTAACATGTGTTTCGGTGACCAGGTTGAGGGTTCCTATTTGATCGTCCTCGCCCCAGCGCCCCCAGTTCGATAATTTTTCTGCGGCTTCATAAATCGCCGCGCGATTGACATCAATTTTCAAAACGATTCCTCAACTCTAGTTATTACAGGGCAAACAAAACGGTCGGCGGCGGCGGCGATCGCACTCACTTAAGATCCATCGCCGGCGCGCGCCGGAGAACCTCGCCATTTATCGATCAGCGTCAACACATCAAGCTTGAAGTGCTCGTAGTAGATTTTTGGGAAGACGATTACCAAATCCCACAGCGCGAGCCATCCGCCTTTGAGCGCCACCGGCACGGTGATCCAGGGCGCCGCGCCCAAAATCGCGA
>JBCCEV010000097.1:0-16365 GCA_039030125.1 Pseudomonadota bacterium
ATGCGTTTGAATCGCCAGAGGAAGTATATGAACAGGGCATTCAGTTTATCCGGGAGCATATCGCCGCCGTCGGCTGAGCGAGCTAAAGAGGTTCTACTTAGGAGGTAGATAGGTACCAATGCTAAAAGGCAAGACCGTTGTGGTAACAGGGGCAGCAGGTGCCCTCGGATCGGCTGTGTGCAGCAAGGCAGAAGGCTATGGTGCCACAGTAAAACGTCTGGACCTGGCATTCCAGGAAACAGCTGAACACTGCTATGCGGTAGATTTAACTGATGCGGCCTCGGTGTCTGCTGTGTTAGAAGAAATCAGTGCGTTTGACGCTGTCTTTAACGTTGCCGGCGGTTTTTCCATGGGCCCCCAAGTGCACGATGGTGCCGATGATGAATGGGATCATTTATTTGCCATGAACGTGACAACCCTGCGCAACATGGTTGCGGTCACGGTCCCCAAACTGCTAGCCGCCGGCCGCGGCAAAATCGTGAACGTGGGTGCACTATCGGCGCGCGAAGGCATTGGCGCCATGGGTGCTTACTGCGCTTCTAAATCGGCAGTGATGCGACTGACCGAAAGCATGTCGGGTGAACTTCGCGCGCAAGGAATTAACGTCAATGCGGTTTTACCAAGCATTATTGATACCCCGACGAATCGCGGTGACATGCCCGATGCGGACTTTTCGAAGTGGGTAGCGCCTCAGGATTTGGCCAACGTCATCTGCTTTTTAGGATCTCCCTCAGCAGATGCGATCCACGGCGCTTTGATTCCAGTGCGGGGTCTCAGTTAAGCGACGACTATTTGCTTCGATCGGCGGTATCCACCATACTTTCGGCCGGTTGGATGGGGGTTCATCGGATGATTCGGACAACGCTTTTCGTTGCGGCGCTGTTTTCCTCAATTGATGTCTGGTCTGCCAGCGTTTCAGATGGCAGCCTCGGTGCACTCACGATTGCGTCGTCAACCAGTTTGACCGTCCCATCGGGCGGCTATTTCAACTTTTCAAGCATTGATATCGCAGCGGGCGCGGCGCTCGACTTTGATCTCAACGGTTTTGGGGGCACGGTTACGCTCGCCGCCAATGACTTCGTCAACATTAACGGCAACCTCGAGCAACCTAGCCTGCCGTTGACGATCCGTTCCGACACTGCAATCAACATCGGCGCAGGCGGGCTTTTAGCAGCCAGCGATCTCACTTTGGACGCGCCCATTATCTCGATTGACGGTTCCGTGCTCTCAACGACTAATTTGTTTATCACCGGATCGGGACTCGTCGAAATCGGCTCGAGTGGTACGCTCACGATAGCTACGATCCCACCCGGTGGTGGCGCGATTGACCCGGCTTTGTTTCCTCCTCATGGAACGCCGGGTACCGGAACGATTACTCTCAACCCTTATCACACCGATATTTTTCCGATTGGCGGCGGCGCGTCGAACGGGGGCGGTAATGTATCGATTAGCATCATCGACGGCGGCGGTTCTGGTGGTACGGTCACGACTGCGATCACGCTCAATACCCCGGTGGCCGGCGGGGGTATCACCACCTCGGCAGGACATCATGACGGCGGCGGAATCAGCGTAATTGAAAACTTTCCGCCAGGCGGCATCGGTCCACTGAACCCTTCGGCCGGCGGCGATGGCACAATTTTTATCACCACTATTCCGGAAGTACCGGCCGTTCCGCTGCCCCCGTCTTGGTTGTTGCTAGCGCCTGCTTTGCTCGTTTTGCGCAACCACGCATAGAATTGTTGCGAGATGATTCGAACGGCGCTATTTCTCACAACACTGTGTTGCTCAGTTTGCACCTGGGCGACAAGCGTTTCGACCGGCGACCTAAGTCCGCTTACTATCGCTTCCCCAACCACCCTCACGGTACCGGTAAGCGGAAATTTTGATTTCAGCAGCGTGCAGATCGACGCTGGCGCGAGCCTTAATTTTGATTTGGTTGGATACGCCGCTCAGGTCACTCTCAGCGCCGAGGAGGCGATCACCATTGATGGCACTGTTGAGCAGCCGGGCCTTTCGTTATCCCTCGCCTCGAATACCGCCATCAACATCGGACTTGACGGATTGGTATCCGTTGAAACCCTCATTATTTCAGCACCCACGGTAACCATTTCCGGATTGATGAATGCGACTAGTCTGCTGTTGATTAAATCGGGGACGACAATAACCGATGATGGGAACTTAATCGTGGGTCCAATTGGGGGCGCTCGCCCGCCCGATACTGGCGCGCCGAATCCCTCCACACCGGGCAATCAGAACGGCTTATTTATAACTGGCGCGCCCGGTTTTGACACTTTGCCAACGCCTACAGCAAGCACAATTACCTTCAATAGCCCGTCGCTCCCAACCGGCCCAACGTTTATTTCAAACTACGATCCGAACGCTGACGTCACCGCTGGAACTGTTGATATCGGCGCGCTCGGATTTAACCCCTCGGGGATCTTGACCGGTCCAATCTTGACGCTCCCCGTAGCGGTCTCATCGCACCATCCAAATTTTGTGCCTCCCCCGACGATAACGCTGAGTCACCACTACAATTCCGGGAATATTACTCTGCAGGCGGGTGGTGGTTCCGGCGGCACCGATATGTACACAATTGTGCCAAGCGGGAGCACTGGCGGCGGGCCTTTGGTTTTCACGACCGTGCCCGAGGTGCCCTCCATTCCAATACCCGCAGCGGGGATGCTCTTTGCGCCCGCATTAATCCTATTGGGCAAATTCACCTCGGCGCGACGCCGGGTCGAGGTAGCGCTAACTTCCCCGATAGCGACGAAAATCTCGTAGAATGCGCCCCCTCTGACGCACCGTTCGCGGCGCGTTCTAACCCAGCCGGCGCCCTAGATTGGTCAATAGAGAGCGGTTAAACCGCATCCTTACGCTCGCGCTGCCCATCATGGGTGGCATGACATCGCAAAACGTCTTGAATGTGGTCGATTCGGCCATGGTTAGCCGTTTGCCCGCCTCGGAAACCGCACTGGCGGCCGTTGGCTATGGCGGATTTTCAATTTTTGTCTCGCAGGCCTTGCTACTTGGTTTTTCGACCTCGGTGCAAGCCAGCGCCTCGCGTCGTAAAGGGGAAGGCCGTGGTGGTGAAGCGGCGAAGTTTCTCAACGCCGCGTTGCTGATCATAGCGCTCGTCGCGCCCCTTTTTGTGGTGGTGCTATTTTTCCGCGCGCCAAGCATTTTTCCCTATCTCAGCGACGACGTCGCGGTCATCGATCAAGCGGTCGTCTACTACCAGATCCGTTTGTTCGGGATCGCGTTTTTGGCAATGAACTTCGCGTTCCGAGGTTATTGGAATGCGATGGACTTGGCGCGCTATTACCTAACGACATTGGTGCTCATGCACGCGACCAACATTTTTCTCAACTATGTGTTCATCTTCGGTAACTTGGGCGCACCGGCCTTGGGAACGGCTGGCGCGGGGCTTGCGACCGCTATATCACTCGCGGTCGGAAGCGGGATCTACACCATCATTGCACTGCGAAACGCGCGCGACCATGGCTTCCTTGCTGGCCTGCCGCCTCGCCAGGACATCAAGACCCTCATCAAACTCACCATTCCCAGCGGTTTTCAGAATTTGTTTTTCGCCGCTGGATTTCTCTGCATGTTGTGGATTATCGGCCAGATCGGAACGGCCGAAGCCGCATCCGCCCACGTGCTGGTTAATTTGACGCTGGTCGCCCTGCTCCCTGGGATGGGACTGGGTCTGGCAGCCGCCACCCTGGTTGGTCAAGCCCTGGGCAGGCGCGATCCCGACGACGCCGAGGCTTGGGGCTACGATGTCGTTAAAGTGTCGCTGGTGGTCGTTGGCCTGCTCGGATTGCCATTTGCGATAGCGCCGGAGGCGATCTTAACAACCGTTTACACACTCAGTCCCGACGTGCTCAACGTCACGACTTGGCCGCTGCGAATCGTGGGGTTAAGCATCGCCTTGGACGCAGCGGGGATGGTCTTTATGAACTCTCTCCTCGGTGCCGGTGACGCTCGGCGGGTCATGGTAGTGGCCGCACTTTTTCAATGGCTGGTTTTCTTGCCCGGGGCCTTTTTGATCGGCCCGGTCATGGGCTGGGGGATCCTCGGTATCTGGGTCTTGCAGGGAGTCTACCGTGGACTTCAGGCGATCGTGTTCTTCAACTTCTGGCGCGGGCGTCGCTGGGCGGCAATAAAAATCTAGATTAAGCCGCTTACACCCACGCCTGGCGGCAGCCCACCCAATTAACCAAGTTGCTGCTCGATGTAGCTGGCAACGCGGTCAATGGCCTCCTGCCCCTTATCGAGCAACGGCGCAAATAAATGCCAGACGTGAATCATCTCCTCCCACACCTCCAAGGTCACCGCACAGCCCGCGGCCTTTAATGCCGCTTCGATCCGAATTGAATCATCTAGCAGGGTTTCCGCTTCGCCAACGTGAATAAGCACCGGCGGCAGGTTACTCAGGTCAGCATAGAGCGGTGAGGCGAGCGGCGATCTGAGATCCTGTCCCTGCAGGTAGGTTTGCGCAAGTTCATCGATGATTGGTTTCTGTACCATCGGGTCAACCGCCGCCTTGGTTTCCATCGATCCGCCGCTGGCCTCCATATCCGCCCACGGTGAAATGGCAACCGCGCAGCCGGGCATCGCCCCGCCTTGATCGCGCAATGCCACCAGTGCTGCAATTGCGAGCCCGCCCCCGGCGGAATCGCCGGCAATCGTAATTTGTGCAGGCTCATTACCCTGGTCGACTAACCAATTAAAGGCGGCCACCGCATCATCGACAGCGGCAGGGAACGGGTGCTCCGGCGCCAGGCGATAATTAAGGGCCAACACGCGATCACCGGTTGCCCGAGCCAATCGGTCGAGCATATAGCGGTGTGAGTCGATCGAACCAATCGCATAGCCACCGCCATGAAAGTAGAGCACCACCCGTTTGCGCGGCGCTCCATCGGGCACAATCCACTCTGCCGCCACACCGCCGGCCGCAACCGCTTCATTACTCACGCCGTCGATCGTCGGCTTGCTCGATCCCGTGGCATCGAAACCGGCCCGCATTTGCTCCAACGTCGCACCCGCCGGAATAACGGGATTCTCGGTTAACATCTTCCGGATGGCATCCAACTGGGTATTCGACATTGCATTGTCCTTTGATTTCTGAGCCGGTGAATCAGTCTAACCGAGCGCTGCGTCGCGACCAAAGCTTGAGCTGAGTAACGGCCTAATGGAGATTTTTGATGAAACTTTACGGGACCAGCGGCTCGGGTAACGCTTACAAAATTCATTTGCTGCTAAGTTTTATTGGGCAGCCGTATGAGCGCGTGGAGGTCGATCTCCACGCGGGCGAACACAAAGCGGAGGCCTTCTTATCGATCAATCCGCGCGGACAGGTGCCCGCGCTCGAAGATGGCGCCACGATCATCTGGGATTCGCAGGCGATCCTCTGCTACCTCGCGAAATCCTATGCGCCGATCTGGCTTCCAGAAACCCCGCTGGCATTTGCTCAAACGATGCAGTGGCTGGCATTTTCCGAAAACGAGTTATTGTTCGGATTGGCGAGGGCCCGAGCGGTGGTGAGATTCGGATCCCCGTGGGATTACGAGCACTGCAAAGAGTACGGCATGGCGGGCCTCGCCGTGCTCAACCAACATCTGGCCGGGCATCAGTGGATAGTCACTGAGCAGACGACGATCGCCGATGTTGCTTGTTACCCGTATATTGCCCTTGCAAGCGAGGGCAACATGGATGTCAGCGGTTTCCCTGCCATCGTCGAATGGATGGAACGATTCGAGGCACTCCCCGGTTTCGGCCCCATCGAGGCACTTGAAAGCTAGATCAACCGTGCTGGAAGCGCTCTTTTAGAACTTGTTTACCCTGCTCTAGGATCTTAAGGCTCGTGTCTGGATCGATGCCGCCTTCCACCAATTGCTGCAGACTGGGCACCTCCCTCGGTTTGGGTACCGCACGGATCCCTTCGGTGCTCAGCATGTAAAAATAGCGTGCCGCGACGACGATACTCACCAAATCGGGCGCGCCACCAGCCTCGTAACCCCAGTCATCAAAGTGTGTTGCGACCTTGAGCAAATCTTCATCAAACTGCCAGCGTTTGATCATCTCAATACCCGTGTCTTTGCTGATTTTGCGTATCGCCCGGTCAACCAACTCAGGCTTCATCGCGAACGGCGGATACTCGACGGCGTAACTGATAATCGGCAACACCCCAATGTTGTGAAATAAACCAGCAATAAGTGCATCCTCTGCCGCGATATTTGAAGTCATCTCTGCCAACACAACAGCAATCGCGGCGACATGCTGGGCGCGCTTCACGTTGCTGATTAAACGTTCCTCTAGCGCAGGAACCAAATCGTCGTACGTATCACGATAGGCATAGCACAACACCAACTCTTTAGTCGTCTCCTTACCTAAGCGATCGAGCACTTGAGGGAAATTCCGCAGGGGCTGCTCGCCCCGCATCAACGCCGAAGAAGCCATCTTGAAAACTTTTGCGGTGATCGCTGGATCAACAATTACCGTATGCAGCAGCATATCGCGCGTCACTGCGCCACCACCGACCCGGCGCTGAATTCTGCCTCCCGATCCAGACAACGTCGGCAGACGCACCCGGTTCTCGGCTAGTACCACTTTGAACTCGCGGAAAAACTCACGCGACTGCGTGATATCAAGCGGCGGTTCCTCGAGCTTCGCATCAACGGGTGCTTCCTCAACCACGCCTTTGACAATTGTTTTTGGCACGCCGATGACTTGCGCGCGGCCGTTGGCGAAAATGTTGTAGGCGCTGGGCCGCAGTTGCGGCAACGGCTCGCGATGTTTGCTGCCGCCGATAATCTGACCTTCGGTCTCGTTATAATCGACCGTCCTGACCTTGCCGTCGATGAGGTAGTAGTCGACATCGGTGGTATCGCCGATCCCTATCAACTGATCGCCATCGTTGAGCTTTTTCTTCGTTGCGTGGTGCGCCGCTACGATGGCGTACTCCGGCGGTAGATCAGAGAATGGGAAGTACGGTTTTAGCTCACCCGGTTTTACTTGAATTTGCTTGCCTGACATATTGATACGCTGTCGATTTCACTTGCACAATGGTCGGATTTAGTGCGGCCCAAACCATGTCGGGCGGCGCTTTGGAATATTACTTTTGATTGGGAAAATCGATCGGACCTAGATCACATCATTCTAAGATGAACCCCAAAATGCATAAATAGCGAGTCTCTTATATCGCTCCTAGATGGGGTATCGTCTGCAAATCAACGAAATTGAGGGGATTTTGTTATGAAAGGGCTACTCACCTTTCTGGTTTTCTTTTCCGTGACCGCCATCGCCGACGAAGATCGTGCGATCGGCAAGAACGCATTCGACCAAAACTGCTCAACGTGCCACAGCGAAAATCCGGTGCCGCGCGCGATGACGCCAGCGATGATGGCCCAACTACCCCCTGAGAAGATCGTCACGGCCATGACCTCCGGCATGATGGTGCTCCAAGCCGGCGCGCTCAACGAAATCGAGAAGCGTGCACTCGCCATCTACGCATCATCGATCCCCTGGGGCTCAGTAGCCGACGACAAAGTTGAGGAAAATCTTGTCACCTGTCCCGCCGCCTCAAAACTTACGGGCGCTGCGTTTACCCGCCCCCGCTGGTCGGGTTGGGGACTGGACCAGGACAATACTCATTTTCAGCCCAGCGACCACGCGCATCTGCCGCCGAGTGAACTTTCGAATCTAGAATTGAAATGGGCCTTTGGCTACCCAGGAGCCACTACCATCACGACCCAACCGGCCGTGCTTGGCGATCGGATATTTATCGGTTCATCTGATGGTGGCGGCATCTACGCGCTCGACAAACAAAGCGGCTGCGCCCATTGGAAATTCGAAACGCCGGCCGCGGTTCGCGCCGCGATCCTCACCGGTAGCCTAAGCGACGGTCGCATCGCCCTATTCTTTGGCGATCGGAAAGCTTGGTACTACGCGGTGGATGCCAACACCGGCGAACTCATTTGGAAGAAGAAAGTTGATGAGCATCCTTGGGCGCTGGTCACAGGTAGCGCCGCAGCCCATGACGGTGTGCTCTATGTGCCCGTCGCTTCGTTCGAAGAACTTGCCGGCGGCTCTCCAACCTACGAGTGTTGCACGTTTCAAGGTAGCGTGATCGCACTTGATGCCGAAACCGGACGCACGATCTGGAAAAGTTCAGTGATCACCGAAGCCCCGAAAAAAACCAAAAAGACCAGCATTGGCACCCAGTTGTGGGCGCCGTCTGGCGCGGCCATTTGGTCGCAACCCACCCTCGACCTCACAACCGGCGCGCTCTATGTCACCACCGGCGATGCCTACACTGCGCCTGCGGCTGCGACTAGCGATGCCATTCTCGCGATGGACATGAAAACCGGCAAACATTTATGGCACGTTCAAACAACGGCAGATGATGCCTTCACCGTCGCGTGCGTAGCTCCCAGCGGCGACCCAGTGGTGCAAGAAGAATGCGGACCCGATTTGGATTTTGGATCATCGGCGATTTTGCGCGACCTCGGCAACGGCAAGCGTGTGCTCCTAGCCGGCCAGAAATCTGGCGTGCTTCACGCGCTTGACCCCGACAATGAAGGCGAAATTTTGTGGCAAAAACGTCTGTCGCCGGGCGGCGTGTTAGGCGGCATTGAATGGGGTTTTGCCGCCGATGTCGAAAACGTTTATGTCCCGATCTCCGACGTTTGGGAAACCCGGAGTGTGCCCGGACACGCCGGCGGTATCTACGCGGTTAATTTCCGAACCGGTGAAGAGGTATGGAACACGCCCGCCGCCGAACCCGATTGCATGGCAATGGCGGGCTGCAATGCTGGCCAGCCGGCCGCCGCGACCCTCACGCCGGGGATCATCTTCTCGGGCTCGATGGATGGCCACATGCGCGCCTATGACCCCGCGACCGGCGCGGTGATCTGGGATTTTGACACCAAACGTAACTTCGACACGGTGAACGGCGTGAATGCGAAAGGCGGTTCGATTAAAGGCGCGGGCGTGACTGTGGTTGACGGTTGGATTTACTTTTCGGCGGGGTATGGGTTTTGGGGGTTACCGGGGAACGTCTTCCTCGCCTTCGGCCCTAAATAGGAGCTACTGCGCTTGGTTGGGCGGTGTTGCTCGAAACTTTACGTGCCTAGCGCCAGCGGCAAAATAGACCGAGCGATGCTGGGTCCTTGACGCTTCTTCAACGCTGCTATCGTGCGACGACGACCGGGTGACGAGCGAAATTCGGTGCAGCCGAATACGCGAGGGCCAGCTACGCTGGGTCTTGTCCAGCTCTGCTGGGCACGTAGCGCTCCTTTAATGTTGCTAGAAACTTTACGTGCCTAGCGCCAGCGGCAAAGTAGACCGAGCGATGCTGGGTCCTTAACGCTTCTTCAGCGTTGTTATCGCGCAACGAATCCCGGGCGACGAGCGAAATTCGGTGCAGCCGAATAAGCGAGGGCCAGCTACGCTGGGTCTTGTCCAGCTCTGCTGGGCACGTAGCGCTCCTTTAATGTTGCTCGAAACATTACCTGCCTAGCGCCAGCGGCAAAGCAGATCGAGCGATGCTGGGTCCTCGACGCTTCCTCAACGTTGCTATCGCGCGACGAATCCCGGGCGACGAGCGAAATTCGGTGCAGCCGAATAAGCGAGGGCCAGCGACGCTCGCCTCATGACGCGTCTTCAACTCGCACGCCGTGCGTTAGAATTACCGGGCAGGTGTCGATCCCTTCGCGGCTCCACCGCGATTTCACCTGTCGTAACCATCGATCGAAATACTGTGAGCAACAACTCGAACACCTTCGCGCTGGGGGTCGGAGCGACTGCGTTTGCGACGATTGCCTGGGGCATTCAAATGCCGGTCGCGCACGACGCATTCGCGGTGATCGATCCGTTTCATATCACCGCGCTTCGGTATTTGGTTTCCTCGATCGTTCTCGTTTTTCTACTCGCCTGGCGGGAGGGGTGGTCCGCTCTATCCTATGGGGGTCAACTCCCAAAAATCACCGGCCTGGGCGTCATCGGCATGTGTGGATCGCCAGTTATTGTTTTTCTGGGGATGTCTCTCTCTACCGCCGAGCATGTGGTCGTGATCGTTTCTTTACAACCCGCGATCGCGATCCTCGCCTATTGGATTTTGCGCGGCGTGCGGCCGACAAATTTCACGCTTGTCTGCGTATCGATCGCCTTTGTCGGGGTAGTCCTGGTCGTGACCCGAGCAAGCCTCTCATTCGCTGATTCACCCCTCCAGCTATTGGGCGACGCAATGGCTTTGATTGGCTCCGCATTCTGGGTCATCTACACCATCGGGATCGGTCAACTCAGCAAATTTTCGACTTGGCGTATTACCGTACTCACCATGGTGCCGGGCGCGCTCGCCACTTGCACATTAACGATGGTCTTGGTGGGGCTCGACATTTTGCAACCGCCCAGCCTGCAAGCGCTCGGTAATCTGAGTTTAGAACTCGGCTATTTAATCTTCATTGGCGTGCTCTTGGCGATGTTGGCCTGGAACTACGGTCGCCGCCATATCGGTGCCGTTAACGCCACCTTGTTCATCAACTGCATGCCGGTCGCGGCGTTTGCCTATCGCGCATTCCAAGGGTATGCCTTTGTGTGGATAGAACTGCTCGGCACGGGCCTGGTTGTGGGTGCTCTGGTGGCGAACAATCTTCACCAGCGGCGATTGGTCAACGACCCACTGAGCGCTTAGCTATAGGCCTGAAGGAAACTTCAACAAACTCCAGCCGACGCGCAACGGTTTGCTAGCTTAGTCGTAAATGACGATACAGCGGACCTCAATACTCCACCGGTCCGGCGCATCCGGCGGCGTGGCTGGATCTGCAAATGCACTATGGAAACTGAACGTGCAGGGCGCCTCAAGGTTTGCCGAATCAGCTTCGGCACCATCTGACTGCGCTAGGGGCCCATCGGAATCCCATTGCTTGATGAGTAGCGCTTCTTCTTTTGTGATGGCGGGATAGTAATACCATCGGTGACGATCAGCATGCTTCGAGAAATAATTTTCACCGATCCGATTGGCGTAATGGATTTCAAACACGACCAAATCTTCGGTAAGTACGGTCTGTCCATCGCAGAACGCGATGGGATGGGTCGCCACCGGTTCCACATCAATGTTGCGCCAGACATTAATGATCGCGAAACGTCCGCCGCTCGCCAGACAGCGTTGCACATCCTCACTAGTGATTAACGTCTCACCCTCGGCGAGGATGCTCTTCAGCGTGTCGTTGCCACCGGGGGGTTGCGCGAGGTCTTTGAGCCGTTGGGGGGCACTGTAGAGCGTGTAGTCGCCGTGTGCGATATGCGCAGGCCCTTGTACCTGCTGGCCGCCGCTGATGCGACGCTTACTCTGTTTGCCAGTGGCAGAACGCACGTTGTGATCAAAGGCGTAAGCTCGCCCGCCGGTGAATTCCGAGACTAATTTCGCGCATTGTCCGTAGTAGTCATGAATCACGCTGGAATGATCGAAAAAATCGAGATCGGGATCATTTAGCGGACGATCAACAAGCTCAAAACCATGAGCCTTTAGCGTGCGTTGCTGATTCGCTGGCAGAACACGCGCATCATGCACGACCATTTCGCGTTCTTTGAAATCCAGACCAACGCCATCGTTGTCGCTGCCGTCGGCATCGCGCCGAGAAAGTACCTTGCTGTTGCGATAGAGCGAAGATTCCGTCTCCTCAACCATATAGTTGAAGATCCCAGTGGTGTTTTCGCCGCCGTCGAGTTGTTCTGCAGTACTACTCATCTCTTCCTCCTAGACCATGCCGCTTAGAGGCCGCCCTATTAGACCGGTTAGTCTAATTATTGCTTTCCCACGCCGCCAGTGGCATCGAAACCTTGCCGAGCCGCAAAGCAGTTCCAACGTTGCTCGCGGGCCATCACTTGTGGGTACCGTTGCCGATCGATTGCTGGGGGATTGTGCACTCAAACAAGCGCAGTAGCTCCCCGCCTAGCCGTTGAATTGGCGGGCTGTCTTGCCGCCATCAACCGGCAGCAACACCCCCGAAATATACGACGCGTCATCATCGGCCAAGACCAAACAGGCGTACGCCATTTCATCCGGGGTGCCGGCACGCGACATGGGATTTAAACGTTCGGCCATCTCGGGATCGTCAAACACACTCATCACCGGCGCGATCATCGGCGTATCGGTATGGCCGGGTGCCACACAATTACAACGAATATTGTCCTTGGCGTAGGTGACCGCAATCGAACGGGTCATATTGATCATGGCTCCTTTCGCCGCGGTGTAGGTATGCGCGGTCGACATTCCGAGCATCCCGGAAATGCTGCCGACGTTGACGATCGCGCCCCCGCCTTGTTTCTGCATGAGCGGGATCACACCGCGACACATATAGAAGCAGGCGTCTAAATTGATCCCCATGACCTCACGCCATTTCTCATCGGAGGTTGCGGCGACATCGTCCATTGAACCCTCGCTCTTAAGCCCCCAACTCCAACCGACGCCGGCTGAGTGCACGAGAATATCGACCCGCCCATATTCAGCGACAGCCGCATCGATCACCTTCTGACATTGAGCTGAATCAGACAGATCCGCGCTCACGACTATGCCTTCCCCGCCGGCGCTTTTAACGCTATCCAGAGTTTCGTCGAGCGCTGATTGAGTCCTTGAACAACCCACCACTTTTGCGCCTTCGGCGGCGAACAACGTCATACATGAGCGGCCTACGCCGGAGCCCGCGCCTGTGATAATCGCTACTTTGTCTTTTAATCGATCACCCATCTTTTCTCCCCCCTCAAACCCTTTCTCTTAAACCTTTCGCTTCTAGTCGCGGCAACACTTCCTCTACAAAGTACGGCAGCTCTTCGGCGTAATTCACGAACGCAATGGTGGCCCCGCTAAATCCGGCATCGTGGATCTTGATTAAGCCGTCGGCGACGAAATCCGGATCGCCGATGAGCGGATAAACACCGTGACCGCCGGCAAATTGAACTTTCATCGCCTCGATCATTTCTTTGGGAAATGACTGCGAATGCATGCCTTGTAAATGCATCAATCGATCCACGCCATCATGATCGGCGTTCTCAACCGCATAGTGCTGATGGTAGTCCTCTGCTTCTTGCTGGGTCGCTCGGCAAACGACATAAGTCGTGGTGAACACTTCGAGATCGCGCTGATATTTGTTTTTTGCGATCCCCTTCATTTTTGTCACCGTCTCGGCGCCGCTTTCCAGATCCACCATCACGGTGAATAAGAAATCGCAGTTCTTGGCCGCGAACTCACGCCCTTCATCCGATGAGCCGGCATTCATGACCGGCGGTAAATCCCCCCCAAACGGCTTCGGCGTGCAAACCGCGTTTTTCATTGTGAAAAACTCCCCATCCCAATCGAAAGGCGCTGACTGCAGCCAAACCTTTTTAATCGCGTCCCACCACTCCTGTCCATAGCGATAACGCACCCCATGATCGGCGGGAAGTTCCAGGCCGAACATCTCGTATTCCGGTTGATTCCAGCCACACACGATATTCAGGCCGAAACGGCCGTTGGCGATGTGGTCAACGGTCGCGAATTGCTTGGCCGCGACCAGCGGATGGAAGAAAGACGCGTGCGCGGTCGAGAACACCGTGATCTGCTCGGTGTGGGCCAACAACCCCCCCGACCAGGTCACCGTTTCCAGCGACATCCCTTGAAAATCGGTTTCTCCGCCATATCCTGTCCAGCGGGCAATAGGTAGGAGAAATTCGATGCCGGCGGCGTCGGCAAGCTTGGCCAGACGAAGATTGCTCTGCCAACTCGCATCCCATCGCTCCGGCACCTTCGTTACAGCCATTCCACCGGAGCAATTTGGTGAGAAAATACCCAGCTTGAAGCGGTTGGCATTGATCATGGAATTGTGAGGCCGGCGCATTGAATCCTCGCTTACGATTGAAACTTAGTCCCCCTACAGATGAGAATTGTAAGTGCAACGCTCGGGGAGTAGCACAATGACATCATCACAACTCAAGATCACCGTTGCCGACGGTGAATTTTCGGCCCTGGTTACCCGACCGGCCTGCGGCTCCGGCCCGGGGATCATTCTGATCCAGGAGATCTTCGGCCTTAACGATTTCATGCGCTCGCGCGCGGAATATTTCGCCGAGGAAGGCTACGTGTGCGTGGTGCCGGACTTGTTTTGGCGCATCGCCCCAGGCACCGGCCTACCCTACGAACAAGCCGATAAGGCCTTCGCCCTTCGCCAGAAGTTCGATATTGAACAAGGGGTGGAAGATCTGGGAGCCACCATCGAGGCGCTGAAAGCCCTCCCTGAACAGCAGGGTAAAGTCGGCGCCATCGGTTATTGCCTCGGCGGTCTCATGGCGTACCTCACCGCAGCGCGCAAACCACTGGATTGTGCAGTGAGTTACTACGGGGTCGGGATCGAGAACTATCTCGATGAATTTAACAATCTCTCGGTGCCAATGATCTTCCACATGGGCGAGACCGATCCAGTGGTACCGCCAGCCGCGCAGACGGCGTTAAGCGAGGCGGTCGCGACGCGCGAAGATTGCAAGGCACATCTCTATCCGGGCGCGGGCCACGCGTTTGCTAGTCCTACCCGCAAGGAGTTCAACAAACCAGCGGCCATGATGGCGCACTCGCGCACCATCGCGCTCCTGCGATCGGCGATGGGTCCGATCTACGATCTCTCAGAGCTGTGGGATAAGCACACCGAATACGAATTCGGCGCCCGCGACGTCGATGCCACGATGGACACCATGGTTGCCGAGCCTTACGTCAATCATATTCCAACCATGACCGGCGGGGTTGGCTATCAACACCTCAAACGCTTCTACACCAATCATTTTGTGTTCTCCAATCCCGACGACACCAGCTTGATTCCGGTGTCGCGGACCATTGGCTCCGATCGCGTCGTCGACGAGATGATTTTTTGCTTTACCCACGACCGCGAAATACCGTGGATGCTGCCGGGCGTCGCACCCACCGGCAAGCGCGTTGAAATTCCGCTGATTGCAATCATTAACTTCCGTGGCGACAAGCTCTACCACGAACATATCTACTGGGATCAAGCCTCGGTGCTGGTGCAAGTTGGACTATTAGATCCCAATACCCTACCGGTCGCTGGGGTCGAAACGGCGCGCAAACTCATTGATGAGACGCTGCCGTCGAACGAATTGATGGGCGACACCTGGGCGAAAAGCGCATAAGTTTTATAATTACGCGTCTGCTCGAAAAATTTTGCCCATGCACGACTTGATCATCAAAGGCGGCACCATTGTCGATGGCACCGGCGCCAGCGCCTATACCGGTGATGTCGCCATCGACGGCGACACCATCGTCGAAGTCGGTAAGACCACCACAAACGCAAAACAAACGATCGATGCCGACGGCTTGTTGGTGACCCCAGGCTTCGTTGATGTACACACCCATTACGACGGGCAAGCCACCTGGGACGCCGAACTCGCGCCATCGTCCTGGCATGGCGTCACGACCGTGGTCATGGGCAATTGTGGCGTTGGTTTCGCGCCGGTCGCACCCGATAAGAAGGATTGGCTTATCGGTTTAATGGAAGGCGTGGAAGATATTCCAGGCGCCGCGTTGGCCGACGGCATCAAATGGGGTTGGGAGTCCTTTCCTCAATATCTCGATACGCTGGAATCTTGTCCGCACGCCATCGACGTCGGCGCCCAGATCGCCCACGGTGCGGTGCGCGCCTACGTCATGGGTGAGCGCGGCGCTAAGAATGAGCCTGCTACGCCAGAAGATATCCAAACGATGTCACGTCTGTGCCAAGAAGCCATTGAGGCCGGCGCGATGGGTGTATCCACATCGCGCACCATGCTGCACCTCGCCATTGACGGTGAACCTGTGCCAGGCACGTTCGCGGCGGAAGATGAACTCATTGGGCTCGCCAAAGCCGTTGCGGCCGCGGGACGCGGTATCTTCGAAGTCGCACCCGCCGGCGTTGGTGGCGAAGACCTATTAGCGCCCGAGAAAGAGCTGGGTTGGATGAAACGGGTCTCGGCGCAAACGGGCTGTCCGATCTCGTTCATCATGGCGCAGCCCAATGCGGATCCAGATAGCTGGGAAGAACTGCTCAAGCTCACCAAGGCAGCCCACGCCGGCGGCTCCAAACTACACCCGCAAGTGTTTGGACGTCCGGTCACGATCCTTTATACCTTTCAGAACCTGAATCCGTTCTCGCGCTACCCGAGTTTTGCCCAGTACGCAGTCATGCCGCATGACCAACGCATGGCAGCGCTCAATAAACCCGAAGTTCGGGCGGAAATATTAGCCGATTCCGACCCAACGGATGACGCCTGGACCGTACTACTTGGCGATCCCTGGCCCAACACCTATGTCTTAGGCGATCCGCCTTGTTATGAACCTGAGCGCGA
>JBCCEV010000098.1:0-16358 GCA_039030125.1 Pseudomonadota bacterium
AAAATAATGAGTAGTGAATTTATTGAATGTATTTATAAACTGAACTACTGCTACTGCATGTTTGTTCAAGAAATAAATTTACTTCTCTTCAAAAATTTACTAAAACGTATTCCTCAAAAAAAAATGTCTGATTAAAGTGGATGGTATACGCTCGAGCGGGTGCAGCAAATTGGGGGCAAGGCGTTAAGCCTAATGAGGAGCGCCGAGTCTTCACGCCCAACGGTTCGGAGTACTTGGCGGAGGACACCAGGTTCATTCCACGGGCTGGCTTGGGAAGCATGGATCATCCCGCCGTTCGCGAAACTGGTTTCTAATCCCGGGCCGTCATTCGATTCGATAACCACGACGTCGACGCCTTGGCGGCGTAGGTAGTGCGCGGTTGATACGCCCAGTAATCCGGCTCCAATAACAATCGCTTTCATGGCGCGATTGTATTGTCCATCGCCCCGAAGCGACAGGGACGATTAAGGTGGGGAAGGGGCTTGAGGAAAATGAGGGCGCTCAGGAAAGGGCGCCCTCGTTCGAAAGTTATTTAAGCGACAACGTCTTTGATAGCTTTCATCGCAGTCGCACGAACAGACAAGCTGGCAGGTCGAGCCTCTACCTTCACCATTTCACCTGTGAATGGATTGCGTGCCATGCCCGCTTTACGGGCCGCACGCTGCGCACGCTTTAACTTAACGCCAAGCTCAGGGACCGTAAATTCCCCAGAACCACGAGCAACCAAATGGCGCGCGGCAAGGTCCTTAGTGGCGGCAAGGACAGCTTGAACTTCTTTTCGAGACATACCCACTTCTTCAGCGATAGCGGTGAGAATCTGGGTTTTCGTTTGTTTTTCCTTAATTGCTTTGGGTTTAGCTGTACTCATTCATCCTCCCTCGCAGGGTGTCTTTTATGTTTTCTGCAAAATGCCCGGGCGTTGCTCCCGGGACCAGCGCCAAGATTGACGGTTACACCGACCGGTGAGTCGGCGACTATAAACGTCCCCGGAGGATTTGAACATCTTGACAGCGCGCGATGTTAGGGGGTCATGTTTTGCTCACCCCGAAGGCTCTTAATATCGACCTTGCCGAGTAAGCTTATGACATGCGCATCGTCACCATCGGGGTGTAAATAAGCGACATCGAGAACCTCAACGGCATCATCGATCAGGTGAAACGGATACATCGGAGAATAACCATCGGCAGGCCAACTCGTGATCGCCATCATGAATACATAAGGGCACTTTTCGATCGCTTCGTAAAGTTTCTCAACGCCCTCGCCCGGCGGTGGTGGCAAGCGTGCCACGCGCTTGGCGTTCAACAACACCATGGGCGGTGTTGTGGTAGTAATACAAGAAGAAGCCGGCACAAACTCACCCAGCGTTTTCATTGACTCAAGCATACGTTGGACAATCTCCATGTCCCTATAGGCGTCCTGAGGCCGTCCCGTCCGATACCACTGCGGCGTTTTCGCAAACTCCGCTAGCTCGGTGTTGTGCGTCACCGCTGTTGTTTCCAGTATGTAAGCAGTCGTCGGTCCGCAGACCAAAGCGAGCGAACCAAGCACCGCGGCGGCGGCATATGCGGGCGCTCGGGCTAATCGTGCCCAGGCAAAAATCTGAGATAAGCCAAATAGTGAATAGGCTAACCACAGCGGCAGTACTACCAACAAAAATCGGGCGAAATGATTTGGATACGGCCAAACGAAAATGATAAATAGGTAAGCGGTAAAGTAGTACGCGTCATAACAACCGCGAGTGAGGCGACGTACCAAGCCGATTGCCGCCACCACAGATAGGCCGGTGATAACCACTTGAGTGGATGGCAAAGCGATGAAATCAAAACTCAGAAACGTATGGACCGGGAGCGCACTGAGGTTGATAACGATCTGCTCTAATCCCAATTCCAGCGATTGTTGGATACCACCTCTTGAAAACGAATTTAAATAGCTCGCCTCGAACCCCGCGACTAATTTAATCGATTGCCACGCAGCCAAGGGGAAAATTGCGAGCAGCGGAACAGCGAACAGTCGGCGCCCGCCAGTTCGTTGCAGCCAGAACAAAATCAACGCCGCAATCGCAGCCACGCCTGCGCTACGGGCAACCGCGCTTAACCCAACAATGAGCGCGGCGATCAAAAAACGCCGGTCGGCTAGTTTGTCGTTCGCCAGCAACACGATGGCAATGAAAGTAAGCAACATATAGAGCTGCTCGCTAAAAACACCCATTAGATGCAGGAGGGTAGTGGGTAACAGGCCAACAATAGCCACTAATAACCCGCTTGATAGCAAGCTCACGCTTTCGCGGCGGAGCCAATAAAACAGATACACAAGCGCGCCATACTGAAACAGCGCACCAATCAGGTAGCTCATCTGCGGTGCTTCCGAGCCGCCGCCCAGCAGACCTAGCATCATGGGATAGAGAGGCGGAAACGCGTATTCGCTCAATAAAAACTCGAACAACTCGTGGGACAAGGGACGATACGGCGAAAATACGTCCGCCAGCAGGAGATAGACGGCGGAGTCAAAAATATTGCCGATATATCCCGAGCGCACGCATATCCAGCCGTAGACCGGGAGGACGCAAATACCCCCAACGGCGATAGCGAGGCCGTGCTTTAGGGTGTTGTTCACAGCAACCGATCGATAGCCTTTAGCGCACTCATGGCGCCAGTGGTCATACGATGGGCAACCGTGGACGAGAGAATCGTTCGCCCTGGATTGATTTCGACGGTCGTAACCCCCTGTGCCGCCGCATCCAACACCGGGCCATGAATGTAGGGAAAGCCCGCGGAAGTGCCGATTGAAAGCACCAAATCGGGACGAGTATCAAAAGCTTTTTCGTACGCCGCTACAGCTTTGCCTGGAAGCATTTCACCGAATAAAACCACATCAGGGCGGACGACGCCGTCACAGTGCCCGCATCTTGGTGGCAGTTCGTCATACTCAAAAGACATCACAGTTAATCGAGAACCGCAATCGCAGCAATACAGCTCACGTAAGTTGCCATGCAATTCGATGAGATCTTCGCTGCCCGCGTCGCGATGGAAACCATCAACGTTTTGCGTGATCACGCACACGGAGGTCAGCGCCTGCCACTTTGCGAGGATCCGGTGGCCCTCATTCGCGCTCGCCCCACGGCATGCGCGTTCAATCTCCGCAAGATATTTCCATGTCAGCGCCGGGCTCTTCGCGAAAGTATCGATATGGAGAATTTCTTCAATCTCCATGTGTTCATCAACCACAATGTCGTTGTAAAGACCGCCAACACCCCGATAGGTAGGTAAGCCAGAATCAGCCGACATTCCGGCGCCCGTCATCACCACAAGCCGCTGCGAGCGTTTTATTAGCGCTGCCAAAAGCTGCGCGACAAGTTCTGGATCGTTGTCGATTTCATCCATCATCGAGATTTTCCCCGCAAATCCACGCGGCCAAATCGACCTCCGGCGCGGCGCGCCAGAGAATAGATAAGAGGCCTGGGAAGTATCCACGCTAGCGTGACGATTAATTTGTTGATCACGCCTGTTACATGCACACGACGCCCTCGCTGCGCGGCACGATAACCCGAGTCTGCGACCTCCGCGGCACTCATCCACAAAATTTTCGGGAGCTTAGATACCCGCTCCCGAGATCCATTCACATCGTGAAACTCACTATAAGTCAGACCTGGACAAACGCTGCATACCCGCAATCCTTGATTCTCGTATTCCGCGCCCAAGGATTCCGAAAACGCGATCATCCAACTTTTCGTGGCGGCATACAGCGTGTTTCCAGCCGTTCCCGGCAGCAGTCCAACAACCGATGCTACGTTGATCACAATCCCACGGCGCTCGCAAAGTTGGGGCAATAAGGCATGGGTTAATTCAGCCACCGAGCCAAGCATCAAGTCTTGATAGGATTCGTGCACCTCATAGGCGCTATCTTGGTACAAGCCCGGCAACCCGAATCCGGCGTTATTCACCAGGATCTCGGTGGTTAGCCCATGGTCGGCCAAGAACCCCGTGATGTGCGGTGAGAAACCCCGGTCACTAAGATCCAGCGGTAAGGCGTAGGCGCTAATCGCGAACCGATCCGCGAGCCGGCTGGCGATTTCCGCCAGACGTTCGGCGCGTCGAGCAATCAGAACGACATCTTTGCCCTCGCGCGCCATAACCTCAGCAAATGCAAGTCCGATACCGGCACTGGCGCCTGTCACGACGGCAACCATCTACGGTACTCGACGCCTGGCCAGCTTCATTTTTTTTGTCTCACATATCACCGTGTACGGCGAATCCTCGAGGAATGCCCGTCCACGCGAGCCCTGTCCAATCAATAGGTATTGATAGGGATCGGCGCGGTGGAATTCAGCAAATGTGTAGTTGCGAGACTCAATTCCGAGATAGAAGTAACTCCAGTCACGGTGGGTATTCTGCCGTCTTGGTTGCGTAAGGGATATTGCCATTGCATCGACTGCCGCTAGGGCCTTGATGCTAGAAGCATGCTCTTCGAAGCAAACAATTTCGCGATTGATGTCGTGACGATTATTGATGCCGTACGAAAGCGCGAAACCGATCACGACAACAGCCAACACACCGCTGGTGGGCAGCAACGGTAGCCTCGGGAAGAGGTGCATAAGGCCCAGCGCTGCAAGACCGCCGAGGGCAGGCAAGGCAGGATAAAGATAGCGGATATCGTGATCAGGTTTGACGATCCCGACGAGCAACATAATGCCCACCCAGGCGGCAAGCCACTGACCGATCCGATTCTCTTGATGCCTGCGCTGCCGCCCGATTAAGCTGACAACTGCACCCATGATCATGAAGGGTAGCCAAGGCCAATACCGGCGCAGCGGTTTTTCGAAATACTCCAAGGCGACCGAATTCCAAAATGATAAACCGGGATTCGATGACGCCCTGGAAAAATCCGACGTCAACTCCAGCAACGGTTGCCAGCCGTGTTGAACAATCAAAATCCCATACCAACATAGCGGAGGCAGAAGAAAAATAGCGGTCCAGGCTCGGATTTCGATGAATTTTCTTTCTCGAACCAAAAGCCGATGCGCGATCAATACCGGCAATATGAGGAGCGCGGCGGGACCTTTGGCCAGCAGACCAAACGAGAGCCCAATAAACAACGAACAATTTGCCCAACGCTTCGGAAGATTCAACCACCCGAGCACGACTAATAGCATCCCCACGCTCATCATTGCGTCGGTGCGGATGGTCGTCGTGAACTGGATAAAGGTGCTGTTACTGAGGACCACAAACGCCGCGATAACGCCATGTAGGGGCGAGAGCGCACGGGCGGTAATGGCATAGGTAAGCAGCACGATCGCGATACCCGATAGGCGTGTTCCAAGGGTCGCGGCGAAGCCATTGATTCCAAACAGCTCCATTGATAACGCCGCGGTGACAAAGGTCAGTGGCGGTTTCAGCAGGTACGCCCGCTCGTCTAGAAAAATCGAAGCGAATGAACCAGCTTCCAGCATCTCCCTCGCGAGCGCCGCGTAGAAGACCGATGTTGCGTGCAGTTCCTCAACGGTGGAACCGACAAACAGAACGAACGTCGCACTAACGAGTATCAGCGCGCTCGCAAATCGTTTTTCTGCGATAGCATCCACTAAGACGAGGTTCCGGTGCTTCGACACCCTCCGACACCTAGCGCGACGGTTATCCAACACAACGTGGCCCAGTAAGAACCATAGAAGGCCATATGAGAATTGACCGGCAACCAACAAACGAGGGCGGCGAGTATCGCAGAACGGGCAGCCGTTGTGGCGCTAGCGCGAGTCGTGAGAAAAATGCGCAGTATCAAACCGCTTGCGATCAAATACCCCAGCAGGCCCAACCCTCCGCTTTCGGCGGCAACTTCGGCAATGAACAAATGCGGATGGGTCTGACCGCGCTCCGACCAAAAGTCGCTGTCGCTCGCGTAGCGTTCGTACACATGGCGAAACCCCCTCGGACCAACTCCAAGTATCGGGTTGTCAGCAAACATTGCCCCGGCGGTCCGCCACAAGCTCAACCGGTAGCCGGAAGCTTCATCAATGTTAGGCGCGCCACTAACAATGTCGGAGACGCTCCCCATACGTTGACCGAGACGGTCATCCGTGGCGAGTACCCCGGCCGTTATTGCAATAACACCAACGATCATCGCCACTTCTTTTAATGCACTCCGCCGATCTTTTCGATGTTCGGCTATGGCCGCGAGAAATATCGTTAAGACGATAGCGAACATGAGCCACCCGCTCCGCTTGAGCGAGAACAGCAGTACGATCAGGACCGGGAAAACACTTAAGCCGCGCGGGGCCCAGTGACCAAACATTTGCCACATTAGCCACAAATAAAACGGGCTTAAAGCGGCCACCACCAAGCCCAAGCGCTGTCGCGGATAGAAAGCGCCCAGCAATGGGCCGCCCTCGTAAACGTATCCAAAAACGTCCACCGCAAAGACCAGTTGGATTAACGCGTCCGCTACCCAGAAGGCGATTAGCGTTGCCAGCAAAGTCATAAACCAGCGCTGTTCATGCTCGAACGCGAACGCCGCTGCGACAATTGCAAGCGGAAAAAAATGGAGGTAGGAAATGGTGGTCTCAAAGGCATGCTGTTTTTCGATCGCAAAAGCGCTCGACAACAACATCGGAATCCATATGGCGAAGAAGATGAGCACAATATCGCGAAAGTACGGTTCGCTGATTTGTCGACGAAAATTACGAGCGAAATATAGGGCTCCAGCGAGACACAGTGCCGCGCTCCCATAATGAACGCCGTTCTTTGTTTGCAGCAGAAATATTGTGATCAGCAGAACAATGCCGAGCCACCCTGAAGGCTTCGCCAAAGCGCCAACCATTAGCGCGTTGTGTCTTGAGCGTTCTTGCACATCTTTTCGTAAAGACTAATGTATCTTGGAACGACAACATCAGCGCTGTAGCGGCTGGTGAACAGCGCTGCTGCATTTCGTGCCCGCTCAGAACGAGCAGCCGGATCACGGCACGCGCTTTTCATGGCTACCAGCAAACTATCGAAATCGTCGCTGGCGGCGAAGTACGCATTTTCGCTACTCAAGATTTCACTCGGGCCGTGGGTATTAGTCGTCACAATTGGGATACCGCAAGCCATCGCCTCCAAAACCACGATCCCAAACGGCTCATCGCGAGACGGCAATATGAAGAGATCACCACCGCGAACAAATTCCGCAACGTTGTCGATCCAACCGCAGAATTCAACATGTTGAGCTATCGACAGCGTTTCTGCGAGGTCCCTTAGCGTCCTTTTTTGCTCACCATCTCCCGCCAGACTTAGCCGGGCATCCAAACCCTCATGAACCAGCGCTGCGAACGCTCGCAGTAGGAGATCGTATCCCTTCTTCTCAACAAATCGCCCAAGGCTAACCATATGTAATGGGCCATCGACGACGCCTTTGGGATCTTGCACGGCAAGAGGAGAAAAATGAGGTATTTCATGAAGGCGCGACGGCGCGATCTGTTGATCACTTAGGTAATGGAACTGGCGGGACGTCGGAACCACGAAGTGATCGACATCCGCGTAGTATTTAAGAGCAATGTAATTGTGGCTGTTGGTGATCGTCGGGATCCCTTCCCTTTTTGCTTGTGGCGCAGCGATATGGGACGCGCGGGCTAGATGAGTATGGACAACATCGGGCTGACACCGTCGTAGCAAATTGCGCACCTTTCGCTTAGCGTACCAATCCCAATTGCCACGCACTCGGACAACTTCCAGACGCAGTAATTGTTGATCACATCGACTGAAGTGTCTGCTGGATCCAGCATCGGGCTGGAGGATGACCGTGGTCGGGTGGCCGCGTTCGGTTAACCCCGCGACCAGGTCGACACAATGTCGTTCGGCGCCACCGAATTGCTTTGCGAGCATTACGTGGCAACTGTGCACCGGAACGACCTATCCGCCTGGAGTAAAGAGTTTGAGATCGGTGTAGTAGATTTCCGGCCGTCGCGGATCAACTGAATTGGCCCGCGTTGGTTAATACCCACCCTTTGGCCGGATTAAGGATGGCGGAGAGAGAGGGATTCGAACCCTCGATGGGCTTTTGACCCATACTCCCTTAGCAGGGGAGCGCCTTCAGCCACTCGGCCACCTCTCCGTGAATGTGTGGCCTAGGATAACTATGGCGCGTCTGCCGGTAAAGCGTCGCTACTCCGGTTGTTTCGCGACCTCTTCGTTGCCTTCGTTCTGGATGCGCTGGTAGATTTCTTCGCGGTGTACTGCGACCTCTTTGGGAGCGTTTACCCCGATGCGAACTTGGTTACCTTTAATGCCAAGGACTGTCACGTTCACCTCGTCCCCAATCATCAGCGATTCTCCAACCCGTCTGGTCAGAATCAACATACATTTTCTCCATGTCTGAGGTTAATCTGCGCTCAACCTCCAAAAAATAAGAAAGGAATCATCCTGTTGTTATGGGTAGATTTCATTCTCTTCCATAAGGTTCCCTGATTTTAGCCAAAAACTGCCCTCAAAACTGCGGACTAATCCGGATTTCATGCTTTCTAAAGAACCTTTGGCACTAGGCAACCTCGGCCAAACCAAAAGTGTCGTGAAGACTTCGCACGGCAAGCTCAGCATATTTTTCGTCCACAACCACCGAAATCTTTATTTCTGACGTGGAAATCATGCGGATGTTGATGCCTTCATCAGCCAGCGCTTGGAACATTCTCACTGCAATGCCTGCGTGCGAGCGCATGCCAACGCCGATCACCGAAATCTTCACAATTCGATCGTCGCCTTCAACGGCTTTGGCACCAATGGCTTCGGCCGCCTCGCTGACAAGATCTAAAGTCTTCTGGTAGTCGTTGCGATGCACGGTAAATGTGAAATCGGCGGACCCATCGGCACCAACGTTTTGAACGATCATGTCGATTTCGACGTTAGCCTTACCCACCGGGCCCAACAGCGCCGTGGCAACGCCGGGCCTGTCAGGGACGTCAACAACCGTGATTTTCGCTTCGTCGCGGTTGAGCGTAATTCCCGAAATTAGTGCTTGTTCCATTGACTCACCTTCATCTGATATCAAGGTCCCTGGCCCCTCGCCAAATGACGACAAAACGCGCAGACGTACCTTGTATTTGCTCGCAAACTCGACTGAGCGAATTTGGAGGACTTTCGCCCCCAAACTTGCCATTTCCAGCATTTCCTCGTAAGTCACTGTTTCCAGTCGCCGCGCTTCGGCGACGATTCTGGGGTCAGTGGTATATACGCCATCGACGTCGGTATAGATTTGACACTCGTGCGCCTCAAGCGCCGCTGCAATTGCAACTGCCGAGGTGTCAGATCCGCCACGACCCAGCGTCGTAATGTTCCCCGCTTCGTCAATGCCCTGAAATCCAGCAACCACGACCACCCGGCCATCTTCGAGGTTTTTGCGAATCAGGTTTTGATCGATATCTAAAATTCGTGCCTTATTAAACGCCGAGTCAGTCCGCATCTGAATTTGGCTGCCAGTGAACGAAATAGCATCGATACCGCGCTTGGTTAGCGCTAACGAGAGAAGCGCGATGGTGACCTGCTCGCCCGTGGACAAGAGCACGTCGAGTTCCCGTCCATGGGCATCGGGTTGAATATCGTGGGCGAGCGAAAGCAAGCGATCGGTTTCACCCGACATCGCCGAAACCACGACCACCACCTCGCTGCTCTGGGAGCTCGCTGCGACTCGATCCGCGACGGCCTCGATACGCTCGGTGCTGCCAACCGATGTGCCGCCAAACTTTTGAACAATTATTGCCATGTGCCAACCCAAACGCCGCCGCCTTGGGCGCGGCGCGCGCATGTTACCCGAAACATTGCGGAAAAAAAGTAAGTTTGGATTTTAGGTGAGCTGCTCGCCGACCCACGCGGCTACGGATCCGATGGCCTGAGGGAGCTGCTCGGGTTGATTTCCACCGACTTGCGCCATGTCCGGGCGGCCTCCTCCTTTGCCCCCAACCTGACCTGCAACAAAATTAGCCAAATCACCGGCTTTGATTTGCTTAGTCAGGGCTTTGGCAACCCCAGCAACAATGCGCACCTTGCCTTGATCAACTGCAGCCAAAACCACAACCGCATTGTCCAGCTTGTCCTTTAACCGGTCACAGGTGGTACGCAGCGTCTCCATATCGGCACCCGGGATCACCTCGGCCACCAATTCCGCCCCGCCAACGGTAATCGCGGAATCCGCGATGTCCTTGCCGCCTTGCGTCGCTAGCTGACCTTTTAGATTTTGGATTTCCTTCTCCATTTGTTTGGTGCGCTCAAGCGCTTGAACCAGTTTCGGCATCATCTCGTTGGGGTTCGCGCGCAACGCCGCGCTCATCGATCTCAGCAGTCGGGATTGCTGTTGCTCTAATGTGATCGCCTGAGCACCCGTCACCGCCTCAATCCGGCGCACGCCGGAGGCCACGCCCGTTTCAGCCACGATTTTGAACAGCCCGATGTCGCCCGTACGCTCAACGTGAGTACCTCCACAGAGTTCGACAGAGTCGCCCATTTTCATGACCCGGACTTCATCGCCGTATTTCTCACCGAACAGTGCGACCGCCCCGCTGTCCACCGCTTCTTGGTAACCCATCGTGGTGGCGCTCGCCAGAGCGTTCAACCGCACCTTTTCGTTGACTTCAAGTTCCAAGGCGTCCAGTTGCTCAGGCCTTAAAGGGCTGGGATTGGAAAAATCAAAACGCAGCCGCTCTGCATCGACGAGCGATCCTTTCTGTTCGACATGAAGCCCCAACTGAGAGCGTAGCGCCGCATGCAAAAGATGGGTTGCCGAATGGTTGCGCCTGATCGACGAGCGGCGTTCGTCATCAATGGTCGCCCTAACTGTGTCCCCAATCTTAAGAACGCCGGTGCTGACCCGCCCTTGGTGCAAATGCAGCCCCTGTTGTTTCTGAGTGTCCTCTACCTCGAATCTAAAGCCTTCACCTTCAAGCCGGCCGATGTCGCCGATCTGGCCGCCTGATTCCGCATAGAACGGCGTTGTCGCCAGAACAATCGCGGCTTCATCGCCGGGACCGGCCTCACCGACGCCCTGTGCACCCTTAAAAACGCCCTCGATCACCGCCTCATCGGTGACTGAGTCGTAGCCGCTAAATGGTTGCGCACCCGCGAGTTTTTCCCCGATCGCGTTAAGTGCCTCGGTGTCAGGCACTGCTCTTTGATCAATTCCAAACTTGCTGGCAGAGCGTGCCAAATCGCGTTGTTCTTCCATCGCGATATCGAAACCTGCGGTGTCGACATCAAGTTGTCTCTCCCGCGCAAAGTCAGCGGTGAGATCGAGTGGGAAGCCATAGGTGTCGTAGAGTTCGAAAGCGAGCTTGCCCGGAATCGTTTTTCCCGATAGGTCAGCAACCGCTGCTTCGAGGATCTTCATTCCACCGGCAAGCGTTTCTGAAAAACGTCGCTCCTCGAGTGCCAAGGTTTCCATGACTTGCGCTTCGCGTGCCCTGAGCCCTGGGAACGCCTCGCCCATAGTCGCGCTCAAGGTTGGCACAAGTTTGTTGAAGAACGGCTCGGTAATCCCAAGTTTGTGCCCGTGGCGCAGGGCGCGCCTAATGATTCGTCTGAGTACGTAGCCGCGGCCCTCATTGGACGGCATCACGCCATCAAGAACCAAAAAAGCACAGGAACGAATATGGTCGGCAATTACCCGGCTTGAGTTGGTTGACTCGCCGTCGGGAGCAAGCTCGGTGACCGCCGCGATAATGGTTTTGAATAGGTCGATGTCGTAATTGTTGTGAACGCCCTGCAATACCGCCGCAATCCGTTCGAGTCCCATACCGGTGTCGACCGAGGGCCGCGGCAAAGGCGTCATGTTGCCTTGCGCATCCCGGTCATACTGCATGAAAACCAGATTCCAGATTTCGATGTAGCGATCACCATCGGCCTCTGGCGAGCCTGGCGGTCCGCCCGGGATTTCTGAACCGTGGTCGAAAAAAATCTCCGAGCACGGACCACAAGGGCCGGTATCGCCCATACTCCAAAAGTTATCTTCCTCGCCGCAACGGGAAAATCGAGCGGGATCGACGCCAATTTCGTCAAGCCAGATCGCTGCCGCCTCGTCATCGTCACGAAACACAGTCACCCATAATTTCTCGACTGGAAGCGCATAAGTCTCGGTCAGCAATTCCCAAGCGAAGCCGATTGCCTCGCGTTTGAAATAGTCACCGAAACTAAAGTTACCGAGCATTTCAAAGAACGTATGGTGACGCGCGGTATACCCCACATTGTCGAGATCGTTGTGCTTACCTCCGGCGCGCACGCAGCGTTGGCTGGTGGTCGCCGTCTGATAATCGCGCTTTTCAGCACCAAGGAAGGTTTCTTTGAATTGCACCATGCCGGCGTTGGTGAATAACAACGTCGGGTCATTGATGGGCACCAACGAACTGCTTTCGACTTCGCGGTGTCCATGCGCCACAAAGTAGTCGAGGAATGCCCGGCGAATGTCAGCCGTTAACACGCCCGTTGCTCCATCGCTATGCGGATGTCATCGCTGTCGAAACCGCGATACTCAAGAAAGCGGACCTGGCGTGCCTTTTCTTGTAACGTCATTTCGCTTTTCAATCCGAATCGTTTGATATGCGCAGCCTGGGCGTTAGCTTGCCAATCTTGTTCACTCTCAGAAAACGCTTGGCGGATGACGCCGTCGTCCACGCCCTTCCGCTTGAGTTCGACGGTAATTCTGCGTGGTCCGTAGCCGTTCGCGGCGCGACTTCTCAAATACGACTCGGCGAAGCGGTGGTCGCTCTGAAGCCCTTGCGCCTCACAGTCCGCCAGAACCCGGGTAATTTCTTGGCGATCGAATTTGGCTTTCCTGAGTTTCAGATCCAGTTCGTAGCGGCTGAGTTCGCGGCGCGCCAGCGCCGCGACAGCCGCCCCATAGGCAGACCTTTTGGTGGTCAGGCCTCAGCCTCCTCCATCGGCGAATCTTCCTCCTGCTCGGTCGTCTCCGACTGCTCGGGTTGAAACTTTGCCCGCACCAATTTTTCGATGTCGGCGGCCAGCGATCCATTCTCTTTGAGGTAGAGGCGAACGTTGTCTTTGCCTTGGCCGAGCCGATCACCGTTGTAGCTGTACCACGCCCCGGTTTTCTCAATCAAACCGTGTTCAACGCCGAGCTCGATAAGTTCGCTCTCGCGGGACACACCTTCGTTGTAAAGAATATCGAACACGGCTTGACGAAACGGCGGTGCGACCTTGTTTTTCACCACCTTAACGCGGGTCTCGTTGCCAATGACTTCATCGCCCCGCTTCAATGAACCGATACGGCGAATGTCAAGGCGCACCGACGAGTAGAATTTCAACGCGTTGCCGCCCGTGGTTGTCTCGGGGCTGCCAAACATAACGCCAATCTTCATGCGAATTTGGTTGATAAAGATCACGAGAGTGTTCGAACGTTTTATATTCGCCGTCAGTTTTCGCAGTGCCTGAGACATCAGGCGAGCTTGCAAACCGACGTGGCTGTCGCCCATTTCGCCTTCAATTTCGGCTTTCGGCGTGAGTGCCGCGACAGAGTCGACGATAATCACGTCAACCGCTCCCGAGCGCACCAACATATCTGTAATTTCGAGCGCCTGTTCACCTGTGTCAGGTTGCGATACCAAGAGCTCATCGACATCGACGCCCAAACGTTGCGCATACTGCGGGTCGAGCGCATGTTCAGCATCAACGAAGGCAGCGGTGCCGCCGGTTTTTTGGGCTTGCGCAACGACGTGCAACGCCATGGTCGTCTTACCCGAGGACTCTGGACCGTAGATTTCTACGACCCGGCCACGGGGCAAACCGCCCACGCCCAAAGCAATGTCCAAACTTAAGGAACCTGTCGGAAAAACTTCGATGTTCTCGGCAATGCCACCATCGCCAAGGCGCATAATCGATCCTGTTCCGAATTGTTTCTCGATTTGAGAGAGCGCCGCTCCTAGCGCCTTTTTTCTGTTTTCATCCATTTCGTTACCTCAATTGAGTCAGCGTGAGCGCCCCTGCCCACTAAGGTGGGTGCGCGGATGTCGCGCGGAAAAATGAATTTTGGCGCGGCCAGACTTCCGTGTAGGCAGCACCTCGAACCGTTAGTTATACGACTCTTCTTGTGGGCAAAGATCGAGCGCTTGTGCAGCGATTATTGCACAGATAGACGGCGGTTTGAGTCTTTCGCTGACGGCCCCAAATTCGGCGTTTTTTGCAGCGAGAAGCGAGCAGCGAAACGTTGGTTAAAAGGCTGAATCCGCGACGGATTATCGAGGCCAGGGAGACACCGCCAAGCCCTGGGGCGAGCGCCACTGAGAGAAGCTTCTGCGATGGCAAAGCTTATTTTAAACGCGTGAGCAGGCCCTCCAGCGCGAACTGCACCGCGCAGGCTCGCACCTCCCGGCGATCGCCTACGAAAAATTCGCGGCAAGTGTCTATTTGCCGGCCCCGCACGGCGAAGCCGAAACATACGGTGCCCACCGGTTTTTCGTCACTGCCACCGCCCGGTCCTGCGACACCCGTGACAGAAACACCCACCTCACAGCCGACCTTCTTGATGAGCCCCGCCACCATTTGCTCGGCGACTTGGACGCTCACGGCACCATGATGTTCGAGGGTCGTCGACTGCACACCGAGCCATTTGCTCTTCGCTTCATTCGCGTAGGTGACAAATCCACCGACGACCCAGGCCGAACTTCCAGGTATTGCCGTCAGCGCCTGCGCAATCCAACCGCCCGTACAGGACTCCGCGGTCGCGATGCGCCAGCCGCGAATATCAGCGAGTTCTCCAACTTCCGCCGCTAGCGCGTCAAGCGTCGTTTGCGTAATCATGCTGTGGGTCGTCCAGAATCCCGTCTAGCACTGAAGAAATTTCTTAGCAATCCAGCGCATTCGCTTTCCAAGACTCCTGAGCTTACCGACACGCGATGATTCATCCTCGCCGATCCCAGCACGTCGAGCGCACTCCCCGCAGCACCGGCGCGCGGATCGAAAGCGCCGAAAACTACTTTTTCCAAACGCGCATGGATGATCGCTCCTGCACACATCGCGCACGGTTCTAATGTTACGTACAAGGAACATCCGACTAGCCGATAATTAGCGATGCTGGATGCGGCTGCGCGTAGTGCAACGATTTCAGCGTGAGCGCTGGGATCGCAAGTCCCGATTGGTCGATTCCAACCTTCTCCGACGGCGACGCCGTCACGCACCACAACAGCGCCCACGGGCACTTCTCCTTCAACTGCGCCTCTGGCAGCCAAGCGCAACGCATGTTCCATCCAATGTTCACGCTCGCAAGTTTCAGAACTCATTGTTTTGTCTCGGCGTAGTTTTCAAAAGGTATCGCTTTACTCAAGTAGAAGTCGTCGCGTAAACAATCAGATCACGACCGAAATCAATCGCCGCAGCCGCCTCGCAATGCTGTTGATAGGCGCTAGGGTCGCGGCGAATAAAATAATCGACACACATCATCCGCGCCTTATGGGCCTCCTTGCCCTTTTGCGGATCTTGAACATAGTTGGAGTTTTGATTACACAAAAAAACTTCGATTGGGAATCCAACCTGTTTAGAAAACACAGCCAAGCCGCACTCAGCGAAAAAATCGTCGATATTATCGACATTGAAGTATGACAAGTGCTGCGGCGGGCAAAACCAGGTCTCCGTTGTCAGACCCGCAGACAACAAAGTCGCTTGAAAATCCGAATAATCGTTAGGGACAGCGCATCGCAGGACGGTCTGCGGTCTCATCAAAGATTTAATACTCTCCAGCAACGCCGAAGGATCATTCGTGCGGTACAGTGCTGAGGCTGGCTTCAGCCCTGCAGCTTACAGCTGCACCTTATTGATAAGGCAGAGCAGCCTCATTGGGCGACTGCCTTCCATTGCTACCTCTGCCTAGGGCCTAGGGCGGCCTGCTGGCATGCTGGAGCGACCAGCTCAAGCGCTGCTGGCTAGTAGCGAGAGCACAGTAGGAGTAGTTGTGGGTCTCTACTCCGCGCTAGCCTGATAAAGGGAAGTGACTTATACTTGAGAGGGAGCTTCCTGCTCCCCAATGGTATCAGATTATTGGGGGATTCGCATTGTTCGAGTCCCACTCGTCATCCGCGATGTTGCATTGTAGAGCTGATGTCTGGCAGAGGAGCGGGTGCTGGGGCCGACTGAGCCTTGTGCTGCGTGATGGAGCGCTAAAGTTAGGAGGTTGGAGGAAAGGGAGTTGCCGCTTTTGGTGAGGTCCATGGTTGACCCTGCATACCAATGCCTGGGCTTGGGAGCAGGATGTTTGGATGTGCACTGCAGTGCAGCTTGCTTTCTCGTGATGGCTAGACGGATAGAGCTTGCCACAGTAAAGGGCCGACGTGCGCCGCTGAACGTTTTCGGCGCTGGCAACATCAGCCAGGAAGCGATTGGCTTCATCAACGTTGGCGCAACCAACGT
>JBCCEV010000099.1:0-16311 GCA_039030125.1 Pseudomonadota bacterium
GGTGGGTGTCATCTTATGAGGGCGTGATGCCGTTCCGCGTTAACGAGTCCGAACACCCGCACATCAATTACCGCAATATGCCGATCCGTGGTCTTTATGAGCTTACTCGCCTAGCGAGCCACTCGCGCGGCGTGCTCAAGGATGTCATTTGCCCAGTGACAATCGTTCAATCGAGCGATGACCAGATTGTTGATCCGCAAAGCGCACGAATCATTGAAAAGAAGCTCGGTTCGCAAGAAGTCAACGTCCAATGGGTAGATTCCGATCGTCATGGGATCCTCAACGAAGACGTCGCGGGTACGCAATCGTTGGTTATCGATTCTTTACAGACAATGGCCGACCTCAAGGGGCATGACGCTTGATCCATCCGTTAAGCCTGGCCATCCCGATTTCGTTCAGTGCGCCCAGCCGCGGTGTGGCGCCGGGGATGATATAGAGTTCATGTTGCAATCCTCGGCGGCGACGGTAGAGGGCCCGCGTTTTGGCCGCCTTGAGCGCATGTTGGGAGACTTCATGAATTAGCTCAATTATCGGCACTTCGGTATCGATATCCCGGGCCGCCCAGGCTCCAAAGCTCCCAAACAATGCGAATTCGAGCGCTTGCTCATTGTCATTAAGGATATCTGCAACGACTTCACTACTCTTATGCATCGCGAGAACTACAAACGGCCGTGTCGAATTATCGCTCGCCCATTTCACGACGGCGGTGATGCGCTGAACTAAATCCGCTTTCCAGATCTCCTGCGCCGCGGGATCAGGGGACGTCACCAGTGGTGTTTGAGGCACCAGAATCGCCCATCCGATCGAGGCGAAATACTCAACGAGCAGACTAAAAAACCCGATATCCAATACCGACTGCCCAGGCGGCGGCACCACAAATAGAGTCCCGCTAGCTTGCGAGGTTGCGGCAGGCTCAAATCGGGTCAGAAATTCTCCGTTGCTGCTCGCAAGAGTGAGGAAACGCTCCTCCTCAAATCGACCGCTAGCCCGCACGTAGGCTTCGATCAGCCGTTCCTCGTCAGCCGGCTCTTGTGGTGCTGCGCTCGCACTCGGCGACTTTTTAGCTGAGGCTGGATCGGTTTGTTCGCCGATTGCGAAATCACCGCTCAAAACCAAGGCGAATATGATTCCAATTTTGAAGCGCCCCGGGTTCATCACTCCGTTATCGGCTGAAAGTTGTTATTCCGCAGGTTTCGTGCATCACGGGATCTGATCCGGTAAAGTGCCGCGCTCGATTGCATAGACCTTCGTTATGAAGCAACCCACCATCATTGCACCGTCGATTCTCTCTGCCGATTTCGCCCGCCTCGGTGAAGACACCCAGGCGGTCCTGGATGCCGGTGCGGATATGGTCCATTTTGACGTGATGGATAATCATTATGTCCCGAATCTCACGGTCGGCCCGATGGTCTGCCAGGCCTTGCGCGACTTTGGCATTACCGCGCCAATCGATGTTCATTTGATGGTCGATCCGGTCGACAGGCTCATCGAGGCGTTCGCGGATGTAGGTGCCACGATCATCACTTTTCATCCCGAGGCTTCGGCGCACGTTGATCGCTCGCTCGAACTGATCAAAGCGAAAGGTTGTCAATGTGGCCTGGTCTTCAATCCGGCGACGCCGCTCGGCTACCTTGATCACGTGCTAGACAAGCTCGATATGATTTTGATTATGTCGGTGAATCCCGGCTTTGGCGGTCAAAGCTTCATCGACAGTGCGTTAGAAAAATTACGGGAAGTCAGAGCTCGCATTGATGAAAAGCGCGTTAACGTGCGCTTAGAGATCGATGGTGGCGTAAAAATCGACAACATTGCCGGCATAGCGAATGCCGGAGCGGATACGTTTGTAGCCGGTTCGGCGATTTTTAACAGCGATGACTATGCCAACACCATAGCGAGACTTCGCGAGCAAGCAGATTCTGGCTCGTGAGCTATGAACCGTCTGTCAAAACTTGTCGTTTTCGATCTTGATGGAACGCTTCTTGATAGCCTTCCTGATATCACCAGCGCACTTAATCACGCGCTTGCGGAGCATGGACTCGCTGCGCTTTCGCATGAATTGATTCGCCAATATATCGGCAACGGATCAAGGGTTTTAATTGATCGGGCACTTCAGAACATGGGTCAGGCCGGCGATATGACCGAAAGTATCTACGCAAGCTTTGCCCGGCACTATGAAATGGCGATGGATCAACGCTCCGTGCTTTACCCACGAGTGCCCGAGGTTCTTGACGCACTCCGCGACGCGCAATGGCAATTAGCCTGCGTTACCAATAAGCCGTCGCGCTTTACTGAGCCTTTGCTCGCGGCCTTTGATCTTCTTGAAAAATTCAACGTGGTGCTTAGCGGCGATTCATTGCCCCAGCGAAAACCCGATCCACAGCCTCTGCGCCGTGCCGCGCAGCAATGCGCTACCGCCCTTGAGCGCGCGGTAATTGTCGGCGATTCCGCTAATGATCTGCGTGCCGCCAACGATGCTCCGATGGCGTCGATTGCAGTCAGCTATGGCTACGCCCAAGGCGCGGACCTAAGCGTGTATCGACCACTTGCGATTGTCGATTCAATGGCTGAGATCCCCGAAATTGCCTCTGCTTATCTCAATTAAATGTAGCGGCCGACCATGATATTGATGATCGATAACTATGATTCTTTCACCTATAACCTGGTCCAATACTGCGGCGAACTTGGACAGGAGGTGTTGGTTCGCCGCAACGATACGGTGAGTATAGAGGAGATCAAGGAACTGCATCCCGACCAGATCATTATTTCGCCGGGCCCCTGCACGCCCCGCGAAGCCGGTGTGTCTGTTGCTACGGTGAAAGAATTTTCGGGGCATCTTCCGATCCTCGGCGTATGCCTTGGACACCAAAGCATTGGTTTCGCGAACGGGGCAAACATTGTGCACGCCAAGGCGGTCATGCACGGTAAGACATCAAATATTTTTCACAATGGTGAGGGTGTTTTCGCAAATCTATCGAATCCATTTGTCGCGACTCGCTATCACTCTTTGGTTATCGAGCATGGTTCATTGAGTGATGCGTTTGAAATATGTGCATGGACCCAGAACGAAAACGGTGGGTTGGATGAGATAATGGGGATCAGACACGTGCAACAGACCGTGCACGGTGTTCAATTCCATCCGGAATCGATTTTGACCGAGCATGGCCACCAACTGTTGAAAAACTTTATTGCAATGTCCTAAGCCACGACCGATGAGTATCCAACAAGCACTTGAGAAACTCCTGCAGCACGAGGACTTGCAGTTCGAGGAAATGGGGACGGTGATGACCGCGATCATGAGTGGCGATGCCACTGCTGCCCAGATTGCAGGTTTTCTGATTGCATTGCGGATGAAAGGTGAAACCACCACCGAAATAGCCGCTGCCGCTTCGGTCATGCGCTCCCTAGCGGTCAAGGTCAGCGTTAACGCCGAACCGCTCATTGACACTTGCGGCACCGGTGGCGACGGCAAGGGTATTTTCAATGTCTCAACAGCTTGTGCTTTTGTGCTCGCCGCCGCCGGCGGCAAAGTCGCCAAACACGGAAATCGCTCGGCGACGAGCTCAAGCGGCAGTGCCGACGTACTCGAAGCCGCTGGCGCCAAGCTGGATCTAAAGCCCCATCAGGTGGCCCAATGCGTCAGTGAGATAGGCGTCGGTTTCATGTTTGCCCCAGCCCATCACGGTGCCACGCGCTATGCCGTGGGGCCACGCAAGGAACTTGCTGTCAGAACTATTTTCAATGTCCTTGGACCATTAACCAATCCGGCTGGCGCCACGCGCCAATTGATAGGCGTATTCGATCCGCGCTGGGTTCCCAAACTCGCCGAGGTGCTGCTAAAGCTTAATTCCGAGCGGGCAATGATTGTCTGCGGCGACGATGGCATGGATGAAATCAGTCTTACAGGGCCAACTCACGTAGCCGAGTTACGCGACGGTATTGTTCATACCTATCAAATTTGCCCCGAAGATTTCGGCATCAGCTCCACCGGCGTTGACGCTTTAAAAGTTACCTCGCCGGCAGCCAGCCTGGCGCTCATCAAAGCCGGATTCGCAAGCGAAGTTGAAGATGCAAATGCGCTAATCGCGCTAAATGCCGGCGCTGCGCTTTACGTAGGTGGTTTGGCGAACTCCTTAGCCACCGGCGTGACGCTGGCAAAGCACACCATGGCGAGCGGCGGAGCACTTGCCAAACTCGAGGAATTTGCGCATTTCACTGAAACGATCGGAGGATCCTCGTGAGCGGCATTTTGGCGCAGATCGTGGCGGATAAACGCGTCGAGGTCGAACAAAGAAAAAAGCAATACTCGTTGCGCGATTTACAGATCCGCAGCTCCGAGGCGGAGCCGCCGCGCGGGTTTCTCGCCGCGCTCCGTCGCAAAGCTCAAGCGGGGCAGGCGGCGGTGATTGCTGAATGTAAAAAGGCTTCCCCGAGCAAGGGTGTTATCAGAGAAAACTACCATCCGGGAACCATCGCAAAAAGCTATGAAACCGGAGGAGCCGCATGCCTGTCAGTGTTGACCGACGCGCATTATTTTCAAGGCGATGACGATCATCTGCGCGCTGCTCGGGCAGCGTGCACGCTACCGGTGATTCGAAAAGACTTCATGATAGATCCATTCCAAATTGTCGAGAGCCGGGCATTAGAAGCCGATTGTGTGTTACTGATCGTTGCTTGTTTAGAAGATGATCAAATGAGTGAACTGGCCAGCACTGCGGCGGAACTCAATCTTGACGTGTTGGTTGAGGTACATAACCGCACGGAGCTCGAACGCGCGCTGCGGCTACGCACACCCATGATCGGCATCAACAACCGAGATCTGAAAAAGTTCGAAACCAGCATCGAAACAAGTATCGGGCTCATGACCGATATCCCGGAGGATCGTTTTATCGTTACCGAGTCTGGGATCCATGAACGCGCCGATGTGGAGCGTCTACAAGCGGCTGGGATCCCGGGATTCTTGGTCGGTGAAGCATTTATGCGTGCGGAGGATCCGGGCGCCCGCCTGCAAGAACTCTTCTTCTAGACCGTCACCGTTTGAACACTTCGCTGGGGTCCTTAAAGGCCTTAAACTCCAGACAATTGTGAGCCGGGTCTTCAAGAAAGAAAGTGGCCTGTTCGCCGATTTCGCCCTTGAATCGAATATGCGGCGCCACCCTGAACTCGACGCCAATGTAGTTCATATGGTCGACGGCCCGATGCCAATCCGACCAACTCATGATCAACCCGAAATGCGGGATCGGGATCCCATGTCCATCGACAATGTTTTCATCGCTGGGGTGATAACCGTCTACTAAGTGGGCGGTGATTTGGTAGCCGAAAAACTCCAGATCCAACCAGCGCTTATCCGAGCGTCCGGCTCGACAACCCAAGATGTCCACGTAAAACGCCCGAGTCGCCTCCAGGTCGTTTACCGCAAAGGCGAGGTGAAAACTCGGCCGCGCGGAAAATTCATCAAGCGCTGGGGGGCGCTCCTTATCGGCTACCATAATCTTTGAACTTCTCTAGTACGCGATTCATTTCCGCATCATCAAGCAACACCGGACTACCCAGACTTTTTGCCACGCAATATTGTCGAGCCAAGGACTCAACCTCGAGCGTGAGATTGAGCGCCGCATCCAAATCCTTTCCTACAGTCACCAGGCCATGATTCGCGATCAAGCAGGCGTTGCCAACGCCTAAAGCCTCAAGCACGGCGTCTGATAGTGCCTGCGTCCCGAACGTAGCATAACTCGCGCAGGGAATGCGCGAGCCACCGCTAACGGCGACCATATAGTGGAATGCCGGTATCGGCTCGTGCAAACAAGCGAGCACGGTCGCATAGGGCGAGTGGACGTGAACGATAGCCTGTGCGTCGGCTCGCGCACGATAAATATCGAGATGGAAACGCCATTCGCTTGATGGTCGTCCTGCGCCTATGACGTCACTATTTTTAGCGATCAGTACCGAGGAATCCGGCGTCATAGCCGCCGGTTTTACCCCGCTAGGTGTCACCAGCAACCCGATCGAGGTGCGCACACTGGCATTCCCGGCGCTACCCGTATTGAGCCCGGTCTCGGCCAGCGTGTTCATTACGCGGCATAAATCTGCGCCAAGTTCGGCTCGGGTTCGTTGGCTCATTTTAAAAAGAGCCGGTAAGAATGGTTCCCCGATTCCTCGGTGTACGGGATTTCGAGCGCGTCGAGCTGCTGGATAAACTCCGAATCATCTTGCGGATCAACCTGGATTCCCATCAGCACCCGACCGTAGGCGGCGCCATGATTGCGGTAATGAAATAAGCTGATATTCCACCGCTCGCCAATCACCGATAAAAAATGCAACAGGGCTCCCGGTCGTTCGGGGAACTCAAATCTGAATAAACGTTCGTTTTCGATTGCGCCACCATGGCCGCCGACCATGTAGCGGATATGCATCTTCGCGAGCTCGTCATCCGTCATATCCACGGGCTGATAGCCCTCGGCGGCCAAATGCTCCATCAAATGCGCGCGCTCCTCCTCGTATTCCCGCACTTTGACCCCGGCAAACACCGTCGCTTCATCTTGATCGGCGAATCGATAATTGAATTCTGTGATCAGACGAGGCCCCAAAGCGTGACAAAAGGACCGAAAACTGCCGGGCCGCTCGGGGATGGTGGCGCCGATCAAGACCTCTCGCCGCTCACCGAGCTCGGCGAGCTCGGCAATATGGCGCAGGCGATCGAAATTGACGTTTGCGCCACTAACAATACACACCAGATCGGCATCATTTAAGGCTTCTCGGTTCACATATTGTTTCATTCCCGCCAGCGCTAACGCCCCCGCCGGTTCGGCGATCGCGCGCGTATCTTCGAAGATATCTTTAACGGCGGCACAGATCTCGTCGATACTTACCGTCAATACTTCGTCGACCCACTGTTGGGCGACCGCGAACGGTGCGCTACCGATTTTTTTTACTGCTGCTCCATCTGCAAAAATACCAATGCGGTCGAGTTCGACAGGCTTTCCCGCCTGGAGCGCGGCGGTAAGGCTAGGCGCTTCGTCAGGTTCGACACCGATGACCTTGGTATCCGGTTCGAGCGCTTTTATATAAGCGGCGACGCCGGCGATTAATCCACCACCACCCACCGGTACGAATACAGCGTCGATTGGGTCTTGATGCTGACGAAGAATCTCCATCGCCACGGTCCCCTGCCCGGCAATCACGAGCGGGTGATCGTAGGGCGGGATCGGAACAAAGCCTTCCTCGCGCGCCAATTGTTCGGCATGGAGACTGGCCTCGTCATAGGTATTGCCACGCAAGGCGATTTCACCGCCCAAGCGACGCACCGCTTCGACTTTGATCTCCGGTGTTGTTTTAGGCATGACGATTGTCGCTCTGCAGCCCAGTTTCTGAGCGGCAAGCGCAACACCTTGCGCATGGTTTCCAGCCGACGCCGCCACCACGCCTCGCGCGCGCTCACTTTCATCGAGTGCCGCCATCAAGTTGTAGGCGCCGCGGATCTTGTAGGAGAACACCGGCTGCATGTCTTCTCGTTTGAGCCATATGCGATTGTTCAGGCGTCGCGATTGTTGAACGGCACGCTCGAGTGGGGTCTCGCGCGCGACCTCGTATACCGGCGCGCGCAGAATCATTTTTACGTAGTCGTTGGTCATACTATTAAGATAACATCACCCACATCCTCATCGCGCCTTTGATGTATGGCTGAAGAAGCAAACAAAGAGCGCGCTGCTTTGGCGGCGCTCGAATTGATCGAAGAAGACATCGTAATCGGGGTTGGCACCGGTAGCACCGTAAATTTCTTTATCGATGCGTTAGCGAAAATGAAATCTCGTGTTGACGGTGCTGTGGCTAGTTCTAGCGCCACTGAAGAACGGCTTAGACAACATGGGATCCCGGTCGTCGAACTCAATAGCGTATCGGAGCTGCCAGTTTATGTAGACGGAGCGGACGAAGCGAATCAGCACGGCCATTTGATCAAGGGTGGCGGGGGGGCGCTAACGCGAGAGAAAATCATCGCGCAGGTGAGCCGCAAATTCGTATGCATTCTAGACGAAGGTAAAGTGGTGCCTCGGCTTGGGGGCTTCCCCTTACCGATCGAGGTAATCCCCATGGCGCGAAGTTACGTCGCGCGAGAGATCGTTAAATTGGGCGGCCGGCCACAGTGGCGTCAAGGCTACCTCACCGATAACGGCAACACCATTATCGACGTCCACAATCTCAATCTTAACGAACCGGTTTCGAGCGAGGAGCAGCTAAATCAGATCCCGGGCGTCGTGACTAACGGTTTATTCGCCAGACGCGGCGCCGACCTACTGTTGATTGGTGAAGATTCGGGGGTTAAGGAAATCGCCTGTTAGTCGCTAGCGGGCTGGCCGACTTCACGTTCTTCGTCATCTAGATCTTCCTCGCCCGTCGTATTTGTCATTCGACAAAGAAGCAGACCTAGCTCATAGAGGATCCATACTGGGATCGCCAACAGCGTTTGCGAAACTACATCTGGCGGCGTCAGCAACATGCCAACGGTGAAGGCGGCGACAATCAAATAGGGACGTTTTTTCGATAAATCATCGACCGTTGTGATCCCAGTGCGCACCACCAGATAGGTGGCTACTGGTACTTCGAACGCGGCACCAAAGGCGAAGAAAAGCTTTAGGACAAAGTCTAAGTAATGACTGATGTCCGTCATTATCGTTACGCCTTCAGGGGCCACGGCGGTGAAAAACCCAAATACCAGAGGAAACACCACGAAGTAGGCAAAAACGATCCCCAAATAAAACAACAGTGTGCTTGAGATCATTAACGGCAACACCAAGCGCCGCTCGTGAAGATAGAGACCTGGTGCTACAAACGCCCAGACCTGATAGAAAATATAAGGCGCGCCAATAAGAAACGAGACGAATAAAGTGAGTTTGAAAGGCGCCAAGAAAGGCGACGCTACCTGCGTTGCGATCATTGAGGTTTCGCCCGGCAGATGAGCCATTAGCGGCGCGGCTAACCAAGCGTATAAGTAGTTTGAGAAGGGCATTAACGCCAGCAGGAGGATGAAAAGTGCCGCTAAAGCCCGTAGCAGGCGGCCCCGCAACTCGATGAGGTGGGAAATATAGCTTTGTTGCTTAGGATCCGGCCCCTCGTTTTGGGCGCGGTCGCTGTTCGATGTGGGATCCTGATTCGTCACGGTGGGCTCGCTTGTGAGTTTCGCGCTGCAACCAAACGCGGGGACCTGTCAACTCAGACGGTCGGGTCCTTATCTTCCGCAGCGGCGTCTGGCTGCTCAGGCTCTAGGGACAACTCGTCCTCAAGGTTCATAAAGTTGCCGGGCATGTGCTTTGGCATAGCGAGCGCGTCGGAGGCTTGAATTTCTTTTTGGAACGCTTTCACCTCTTCCATTGTCGCCTCGGCCTCAAGTTCTTGACGGAAGTCTCGAGCCACACGATTTACCTGACCCAGCAGTTGGCCTACTGTCTTGATCAAACCTGGCAGGCGCTCCGGGCCGACCACGAGCAGCGCTACTATGCCGATCAGGCTGACTTCCCAAAACCCGATGTCGAACATGGCCGCTGCTTACGCGTGCTCTTTGTTGACTGGCGTCGCTTCGGCTTCGATGACCTTGGCGTCGCCCTCAACAGTGGTTTCATCCTGCGGTTCCTCTTTCAAGGCTTTACGGAAATCGCGGATCCAACCGCCGACATCCGATCCTACATTGCGGATCTTCCGGGTGCCGAAAACCAGCATCACTATGATCAAAATAACTATCAACTCTTTGATTCCGAAAGACATTTACTGTCTCCAATCGAACGATTTTCAAATTCTAGCCTAAAGGGCGAAGTTAAGCTCGCGACGCTTTCTCTGCGAGCCCCGATTGCCCCTGGCGTCGTTTAAGTTCTTTGAGTATCAAATTGGGTTCAATGTTCCAATATTCCAACAAAATTAAGCTGTGGAACCATAGATCCGCTGCCTCATGGATGACGGCCTCTTTATCACCGGCTTTTCCGGCGATAACGAGTTCGGTTGTCTCCTCGCCAACCTTTTTTAAAATCGTATCGAGCCCTTTTTCAAATAAACTCGCTACATAAGATTCGTCGCTGGCCGCTGCGCGCCGGGTTTTTATTACATTTGATAGATCATCGAAAACGGTATCGGTCACTAGTTTTCTCCCTTTCCATAGATCTCATCGGGTGATTTAAGCACCGGTGCATCGTCTTTCCAGATGTCATTATCGAGGCGCTTATAGAAACAACTCGCGCGACCGGTGTGACACGCAATCCCGCCGACCTGTTCTACCTTAAGGAGAATCGTATCGTGATCGCAGTCCAGCCACAGTTCCTTAAGGTGCTGAACATGCCCAGAGTCTTCGCCTTTGCGCCATAAACGGCCACGGCTGCGCGAAAAATAAACCGCACGCTTCTCCTCGACGGTTGCCTTAAGGGCTTCACGATTCATCCACGCCATCATCAGGACCTCTCCGGTGTCGAGCTCCTGAGCAATAGCGGGCAGCAGACCCTGCTGATTCCATTTGATTTCATCGAGCCAATTCATAATCTCACCTCAATGCCGGCGCCTTGCATCGCGAGTTTGGCGTCACTCACGGTATGTTCGCCAAAATGAAAAATGCTTGCTGCCAACACGGCGTCCGCGTGCCCTTTCAAGACCCCATCGACTAAGTGCGTCAGGTCGCCGACACCGCCTGAGGCAATCACAGGGATCCTGACGGCATCAACCACCGAGCGCGTCAACGCTAGGTCGAAGCCATCACGGGTGCCATCGCGGTCCATGCTTGTGAGCAAAATCTCTCCGGCGCCGACACCTTCCATACGCTTTGCCCATTCAATTGCATCGATCCCGGTACCACGGCGACCCCCATGCGTGTAGACCTCCCAGCCGCTGCCGTCTTCGCGGGCCCGCGCATCGATCGCGACTACGATGCACTGTGAGCCAAATTTTTGTGCAGCCTCGCGAACAAACTCGGGGTTGTTGACCGCGGCGGTATTGATACCGACCTTGTCTGCTCCAGCTTCCAACATTCTTCTGACGTCCGCGACAGTGCGGATCCCGCCGCCGACGGTAAGCGGAATGAACACCTCTCCAGCTACCGCTTCAACGACTGACACCATCGTCTCGCGCTCATCGCTACTCGCGGTGATATCCAGGAACGTGATCTCATCGGCTCCTTGTTGGTCATACCTGCGTGCGACCTCAACAGGATCTCCGGCGTCGCGGATATCGACGAACTGCACGCCTTTCACCACTCGACCGGCGTCAACGTCAAGACAGGGAATAATTCGTTTGGCTAAACCCACTCTCGTCTCGATTGAGGCTTTGCGTCGTGATTATGATCGTCAGGTGCGCAGAAAGCACCCAGGGGCGGCTTAGTCTTTAGTGCCAGAAAGCTCGTCCGCCAACGATTGTGCGGCTGCTAGATCCAGCGTGCCTTCATAGAGTGCGCGACCGGTGATTGCACCACTAATACCTTCATCCTCAACGGCGCACAGGGCGCGAATGTCGTCGAGCGTGGCCACTCCCCCAGAGGCGATGACCGGGATCGCGAGCTCTTCGGCAAACGTCACGGTGGCATCGATGTTCAAACCCGTCATCATGCCGTCACGGCCAATGTCGGTGAAAATGATCGCGGCGACGCCGTCGACCTCAAAATGCTGTGCTAAATCGATAGCATCGTGACGGGACAACTTGGACCATCCGTCGATCGCAACCTTGCCGTCGCGTACGTCCAGACCGACGATGATGTGGCCTGGAAATTGATAACAAACATCGGACACGAAGTGTGGCGCCGTTACCGCCTTCGTCCCTAGGATGACGTAGCTGACTCCGGCATCAAGATATTCTTGAATGGAATCTTCGTCACGGATCCCGCCACCCACTTCAATAGGGACATCAGGATGATGTTCCGCGATTTTGTGAATAAGCTCGGCATTCACTGGGCGGCCATTCCTGGCGCCGTCAAGATCCACGATGTGCAGGCGCCTAGCGCCCGCTTCGACCCAGGTGTCAGCCATCCTCACCGGGTCGTCGGAGTAGATGGTGTCCTTGGACATGTCACCCTGTTGCAAACGCACGCAGTGGCCGTCTTTGATATCGATTGCAGGGATCAAGAGCATCAGGCTAGACGCTAAGAGCGAAGGCGGGAAAGTTCCAGCTTCTCTTTTGTTTTATTGGGCTTCAATTAATAGTAGCACAAGGTTTTGTACCTCGCTCCAAAACACTGAGCGCTAGTGCGCCTCGTCCCAATTGGCGCCCCATCCGCAGTCGACGGTAAGCGGAACCTTGATGTCGGCCGCCGCCGACATGATCTTGGCAATCGATTTTGAAACCTGCTCAACATCACTGCGCGGAACCTCAAGAACAAGCTCATCATGAACCTGCATTATGAGGCGCGATTGGGGACTATTTTCGTTGAGCCACGCATCGACGGCGAGCATTGCGCGCTTAATGATATCCGCCGCTGAGCCCTGCATAGGCGCATTGATTGCCGTGCGCTCTGCGTATTGCCGGCGCTGCGCGTTGCGCGCGTTAATTTCAGGGAGGTACAAGCGGCGACCGAAAATCGTTTCGACATAGCCTTGCGCGCGCGCCGTTTCACGAATGTCGTCCATATAATTTCTAACGCCGGGATAACGTTCGAAATATCGTTCGATATATTGCTGCGCCGCACTGCGCTCGATTTTAAGTTGGCGCGCCAAACCGAAAGCCGACATGCCATAAATCAATCCGAAGTTGATAGCCTTAGCGGCGCGACGCTCCTCCTCGCCAACTTCTTCGCCGGGCGCGGCGAACACCTCGGCAGCGGTTGCGCGATGCACATCCAATCCTTCATTAAACGCATTGACCAGAGCCTCATCTCCAGACAGGTGAGCCATGATCCGTAATTCGATCTGCGAATAATCAGCCGCCAGCAATAGATGGTTAGGGGGCGCGATAAACGCCTTGCGGATCCTGCGGCCTTGGGCCGTCCTGATCGGTATGTTTTGTAAATTGGGATCGGAGGAAGACAAGCGGCCCGTTGCGGCGACAGCTTGGTGGTAGCTGGTGTGAACCCGCCCCGTCGCGTCGCTGACCTGTTGCGGCAATTTATCGGTGTAAGTGGATTTGAGCTTAGCGAGAGAGCGATGCTCAAGTATCAGACGTGGAAGCTCGTAGTCCTCGGCTAACTCTTGGAGGACTGCTTCGGAAGTTGAAGGTTGGCCTTTGGCCGTTTTCGATTTTACCGGCAATCCCTGTTTCTCAAAAAGGATGTGCTGGATCTGTTTTGGCGATCCCAAATTGAAAGTCTCACCAGCTTCCTCGAACGCGACCTTGGCAAGGGTGGTCATTTCCTGCTCGAGTTCTTGCGAATGCTTGCCAAGAAGATCGGCATCGATTAAGACACCCGTGGTCTCCATTTTGGACAGTACCGGAATCAAAGGGACCTCGAGATCGTCAAGGATTTGTTTCAGGCTCCGCTTGTCGGCAAGACGACTTTGAAAGAACTCATGTAATCGTAGGCTTATATCCGCGTCTTCGGCGGCGTAGGGCGCAGCTTGCTCCAAGGGCACTTGATCGAAAGTGATCTGTTTCGCACCTTTGCCCGCGACATCTTCGAAATGCGTCGTGTTGTGGTCAAGATATTTCAATGCAAGGCTATCGAGATCGTGACGGGACGCGGTGCTGTTCAGCACGTATGATTCCAACATCGAGTCCGCTTCAATACCGCCGAGCTTAACCCCGTGATTGAGAAGAACATTACGGTCGTATTTCAGGTGGTGACCAACCTTGCCCGGTTTGTCGGCTTCCAACAGCGGTTTGAGACGCTCAAGGCATTGATCAAAGTCCAATTGTTGCGGACAACCTGGATAATCGTGGGCAAGTGGTAAATAAGCGGCCGCGCCGGGAGCGACGGCAAAAGACATTCCGACTACTCGCGCCTCGGTGTAGAACAAACTGGTCGTTTCAGTATCGAACGCCATCTGGTCGGCGCCACTGAGCGTCTTTAGCCAACGATCGAAATCAGCCTCATTGAGAATGGTTTCGTAATTATCAGCAGTAACGTCTTGCGGCGCGCTAACCGTAGCGTCGCCCTTGAGATCCTTTAGCCAGCTTGTGAACTCAAAATTCTGAAAGAGCTGACTAAGACGCACTGGATCGGGTGTCGCGGGCCGCAGATGGGTTAGCGTCACGCCAAGATCGAGATCCTTAATGATCGTGACCAGCCTTTTGCTAAGCGGCAAATCTTCGAGGCTGGCCCGCAGATTTTCTCCGACTTTACCCTTGATTGCCTCAGCGTTGGCCACCAAAGCATCAAGAGAATCGTATTCTGTGAGCCATTTGACTGCCGTCTTGGGCCCCACTTTTGGCACTCCGGGGATGTTATCGACAGTGTCACCGACCAAGGTCAGATAATCGATAATTTGATTCGGCCGCACGCCGAACTTTTTCATCACCCCATCTGGCGTCAACAGGGAGTTGTCCATCGTGTTGATCAAGGTCACATCGTCATCAACGAGTTGGGCCATGTCTTTGTCGCCGGTTGAGATGAGAACGCGATATCCAGCCGCAGTCGCGCGCGCGCTTAAGGTGCCAATCACGTCGTCGGCCTCGACGCCGTCGACCTGGACAAGCGGGAAGCCACTGGCCTCAATAAGCTCAAGGAGCGGCCCGACTTGGGAGGACAACTCCTCTGGCATCGACGGGCGATTCGCCTTGTACTGGGGATACCACTCGTTGCGGGTGGTCTTTCCTCTGGGATCAAAAACGACGGCGAGAAACTCGCTTGGATAATCCTCAACCAAGCGTCTCAACATCGCCAAAACCCCGTGCATCGCCCCAGTGGGCGCGCCTTCGCTGGTGGTCAAACTCGGCAGAGCATGGAAGGCCCGATAGAGATAGGACGACCCATCAACCATCACGAACAAAGGTTTTTCTTCTCGATCCATAGCGTGGTCGGCGTGAGATCTCGGCGGCTTGAAATGCTATCCTATTTAATCATCGCCGCTCTGCATTTGGGAATAAAAATAATGTCCGCCGCGCTCCGCTTCGCCGTCATTCTCCTCGCCATCGCTTGGTCCGCGGTGCCGCATGCCGCTGACATACCGCCCCCACCAGAAGCAGTGCAAGAAGAACTTGAGGAACTCGAACCGGAAGTCACGATCGTTCAAGAGAAAGATGCGACCTATGAGGAGTATCGAGTGAACGGCAAACTCTACATGGTGAAAGTAACCCCTAAGGTCGGCCCAGCGTATTTTTTCATTGATCGTGACGGCGACGGCTTGATGGAATCTCGAATGAACGACCTTGACCGTGGCTATGAAATCTCGGTTCCCCAATGGGTGATTTTTAGCTGGTAAGCGCGTCTTCGACATGGCTGTATTCACCGCCGTCGACTCACAGCAATTAGAAAAGTATCTCCGTGACTACGATATCGGCTCGCCGGTCGATTTTGCGGGGATCCAGTCAGGAATTGAAAACAGCAACTATTTTCTGACGACTTCGGCCGGCGAGTTTGTGCTCACGCTGTTCGAAGCAACGCCACCTGACGAGCTCCCTTTCTACATGGATTTGCTCGCATTTTTAGCCGCTCGCGGTCTACCCGTCGCAACGCCCGTGGCGCGAAGAGACTCGAGCTATCTGGGTGAGCTGTCTAAAAAACCCTCGGTAATCGTCTCGCGCCTAGCCGGACAAAGCGAGGTGCGACCAACGAGCGATCATTGCGCGCAGGTCGCCACCGTACTCGCCCAACTGCACGCTGTCGCCCAAGCGTTCTCGCTGGCAAGACATGACGATCGCGGCGCGATTTGGCGCACCAAGACAGCAACAAAAATACGGCCGTTGCTGAACGGCACGCAAAACGAATCACTCGATCGGGAACTTCAAGCCTACGAACAATGGAATAAGCTGGCGCTGCCAGGCGGCGTAATTCACGCTGATCTTTTTCGAGATAATGTTTTGTTCGCTAACGGGACGCTGTCTGGACTGATCGATTTCTATTACGCTCACACGGGCGCCTTTATTTACGACCTGGCCATCAGCGTGATTGATTGGAGCTTCGTCGCCGATGGTGCGTTTAGCGCGGAGAATGCCAAGACCATGGTCAGCCATTATCAGGCGCAGCGGGCATTGGAACCGGAAGAACGGAGCGCATGGTCGCTTGCGCTGCGCTCCGCCGCGCTACGATTTTGGCTCTCCCGTACGCACGATAAATTCTTCCCGCGGGCCGCCCGCTATGCCGAAACCAAAGATCCCGAGCCCTTCATGCGTCTAACCGACACGCTCGTGGACGGTAGCTCTGCGCTACTTAAGCTCGTTTAACTGGGGCTAAAAAAACGCAGCCAAAAAAAAGCCCTCCAC
>JBCCEV010000100.1:0-16101 GCA_039030125.1 Pseudomonadota bacterium
AATATTGAAGACGAAATGCGTCAGTCCTATATGGACTACGCGATGAGTGTCATCGTCGGGCGGGCACTTCCGGACGTTCGAGATGGGCTCAAACCCGTGCATCGTCGCGCCATTTACACGATGCACGAGCAGGGCAACGATTGGAATAAACCGTACAAAAAATCCGCCCGGATCGTCGGCGATGTCATGGGTAAATATCACCCCCATGGCGACTCCGCGATCTACGACACAATCGTGCGGATGGCGCAGCCATTTTCGCTGCGCTACATGCTTGTTGATGGTCAGGGGAACTTCGGTTCAATCGACGGCGATGCGCCGGCGGCGATGCGCTACACCGAAGTTCGTATGGCTCGCATTGCGCATGAGCTAATCGCCGACATTGAAAAAGAGACGGTCGATTTTCAACCCAATTACGACGGCTCTGAAAGCGAGCCGACGGTTTTCCCAACGCGCTTTCCGAATTTACTCGTCAACGGCTCCAGCGGCATTGCCGTTGGTATGGCCACTAATATTCCACCGCACAACTTAACCGAGGTGGTGAATGGCTGTGTGGCCTTACTCGACAATCCGACTCTTGAACTCGATGATCTAATGACCATCATCCCCGGACCTGATTTCCCAACGGCCGGGATTATCAACGGTTCGATGGGGATCCGCGAAGCGTATCGAACCGGGCGCGGACGCATCTATGTTCGTGCGAAAGTCGAAATAGAGGACGAACAGTCCGATATGCCGCGGATCGTGATCAGTGAATTGCCTTATCAGGTCAATAAGGCACGACTGCTCGAGAAAATCGCGGATCTGGTGCGTGAGAAAAAGATCGAGGGGATCCGTTCCGACGGCTTGCGCGATGAATCTGATAAAGACGGTATGCGCGTTGTTATCGAGCTCAAGCGTGGCGAGAATCCCGAGGTGCTCATCAACAACCTTTATCGTCAAACGCAACTGCAATCGGTGTTTGGGATCAACACCGTGGCGCTGGTGGACGGGCAGCCGCGGACCCTCACGCTCAAGCAACTCCTTGAAGCGTTTCTCAAGCACCGGCGTGAAGTTGTCACACGCCGGACAATCTTTGATTTGCGCAAGGCCCGAGAGCGCGCCCACGTCTTGGAAGGTCTGGCCGTCGCGCTCAGCAATATCGATGACGTCATCAAACTCATTCGCCAGGCGCAAAACCCGGCGGAGGCCCGCGCCGAGTTGATGCAGCGTGTCTGGGATCCGGGCATGGTTCGCGCGATGTTGGAGAGGGCCGGCGCGCAAGCGTCCAAACCTGACGATCTTGACGAGGGCGCAGGGTTGAGCGACGAAGGTTACCGGCTCTCGGAGCGCCAAGCGCGCGAAATTCTCGATATGCGCTTGCAGCGCCTTACCGCGCTGGAGCAAGACAAGATTATTGAGGAGTACGAGCAAGTGCTGGAGCGCATCGCAGATTTGCTCGATATCCTAACTCGCCCCGAGCGCCTCACTGAGGTGATCCGCGATGAGCTTATCGAAGTGCGCGACGAATTTGGTGACGAGCGGCGTACCGAAATAACCGAAGATCAATCACTGCTGTCGCTGGAAGATCTGATATCCGAGGAGGATGTCGTTGTGACTCTTTCGCATGCGGGTTATGCGAAGTCGCAGCCGCTTGAGGTGTATCGTTCCCAGCGCCGCGGCGGCAAAGGCAAGACCGCAACCACGACGCGCGAAGAAGACTTCGTCGATCAACTGTTTGTCGCTAACACGCACGATACAATTTTGTGTTTCTCGACGGCCGGCAAGGTTTACTGGCTGAAAGTCTACGAGCTGCCGCAGGCGGGGCGGACGGCCCGTGGTAAACCGCTGGTTAACCTACTGCCGCTTGGTGAGGATGAGCGCATTAGCGCCGTCCTGCCGATCAAGGAGTTTGATCCAGAGCTGTATGTTTTCATGGCGACCAGCTCCGGGTTGGTTAAGAAAACTTCGCTGGAACAATTCTCGCGCCCGCGGGCGTCGGGGATCATCGCGGTCGATTTGGTCGACGATGATCGTTTGGTTGGTGTTTCGGTGACCCAGGGCGCGAGCGATATCATGCTGGTGACTTCCGCCGGCAAGGCGATCCGTTTTTCAGAGACGCATGTGCGTGCCATGGGGCGCACCGCCCGTGGGGTACGTGGGATCAAGCTCACTGGCGCCGCGAAGGTGATTTCCTTATTGCCGGTCGATGCCGATGGTCAGGTCCTGCTAGCGACGAAGAACGGTTACGGCAAGCTCACCAAGTTCAGCGATTTCCCCGCTAAAGGTCGCGGCGGCCAGGGGGTCATCGCAATCCAGGCGAACGATCGCAATGGTGAAGTGATTGGGGCCGTTTGCGTTGCCGCCGATGATGAGATCATGCTCATCAGCGACGGCGGTACGTTGGTGCGCACGCCCGCGAGCGGTATATCGGTGCTTGGCCGCAATACCCAAGGTGTGCGCTTGATCAACTTGGCCGAGGAAGAAGGTTTGGTTGGCGTCGAGCCCATCGTCGATATGGACAATGGAAACGCAGAAGCGGATCCCGACGGTGGATCTGAGGATGTCGCCGTCGATCCTGACGAGCAATAAAAACCGATACCCCCATCGCTACGCAGGCGATCTTTATCAGTACAATATTCACGCGCGCGGCTAGGTGTTTACGTAGCCGAACGGCGCTTATTGTTGACTAGGAATTGCTCGGTGTCTGAGGAAGAAGAGATAAAGCGCATTCGAACCGCGATCGATGCTCTGGACCGTCAGCTCATCGAATTACTCAATGCTCGCGCCGCCAAGACCGTAGAGATTGGTGAGATTAAAAAAAGCGGTGACGGAGCGGTGGCGTTCTACCGCCCAGATCGCGAAGCTGCGGTGCTGCGAAAAATTCGGGATTTGAATCAAGGTCCGCTGCCTGACGATGACGCGGTGCGTCTTCTGCGCGAAGTTATGTCAGCCTGTCTTGCCCTTGAGCAACCATTACGCGTTGCTTATCTCGGACCAGAGGGCACCTACACCCACGCCGCGGCGGCTCGGCACTTTGGCGGCTCCGTCACTTTGATGCCGTGCACCACCATTGGACAGGTCTTTCGCGAAGTCGAATCGGGTGCCTGCGATTACGGCGTCGTTGCGATTGAGAATTCTCTCGAAGGTGCGGTCAATCAAACGCTTGATTGCCTTAGCGAGACCTCGCTCAATATTTGCGGTGAGGTTCGCTTAGGCGTGCACCATCAGTTGCTCTGCAGCTCCTCCTCCGTCGCTGACATCAAACGAGTCTGTGCGCATCAGCAAGCACTCGCTCAGTGCCGGGAATGGCTAGACCGAAATCTAAGTACCGCCGAACGTAATCCGGTCGCCAGCAACGCGCTAGCAGCGCAACTAGCCGCGGAGGATGAAACCTGCGCGGCGATTGCCAGCGAGCACGCAAGCCGCCTCTACGCGGTACCCGTGCTAGAACGCAATATTGAGGATCATCCGCAAAACACGACGCGCTTTGCCGTAATTGGACAACAGCTACCGGAATCGACCGGTGATGATTTGACCTCGATTGTATTCAGTATGGCCAATCGGCCGGGCGCACTGCATTCGGTATTGAGCTCTTTGGCTCGCGAACAAATTTCGATGAGCCGCATTGAATCGAGACCGATAAAGAACGGCGCCTGGGATTATCTATTTTTCGTTGATCTCGAAGGTCACTGTGAGGATGCACCTGTCGCTGCGGCCATTGAATCGATTCGTGCGCAAACGAGCATGTTTAAGGTGCTTGGATCCTATCCGCGCTCAGCGCTCTGAAACCCGCGATCGGGTGAGGAAAAACGGTGATCAATAAGTTGGTCGTAATCGGCGTTGGCTTAATCGGCGGCTCGCTCGCTCGCGCGCTTCGGCGCGCCGACGCAGTGGGTGAAATTGTCGGCGTCGGACGTTCTCGCGCCAATATGGAAAAGGCCTTAAGTCTCGGTGTCATCGACCGAATCGCCGATCAGGCGCATCACGCCGTCAGCGGCGCTGAGGTGATATTCATCGGTGCGACGCTCGGCGCTACCGAGCGGATCCTTGAGGATCTCGCCGGCGTGCTGGGTAACGATACGATCCTCACCGATGCAGGAAGCACGAAATCGCGCCTCACTCGGCACGCTAGAAATGTCTTGGGGGAAAATTTCTCTCGATTTGTTCCTGGCCATCCTATCGCGGGCACCGAGGAGAGCGGGGTCGAGGCTTCTTTTCCGGAATTGTTTGAACGGCATAAAGTGATTCTGACGCCGGTGGCGGAAACCGATGGCGGCGCGCTAGCTCAGGTTGAATCGATGTGGCGCACCGTTGGCGCCGAGGTCGTCAAAATGGATCCAGACAAGCACGATCGGTTACTTGCCGCGACCAGCCACCTGCCGCATGTGTTGGCCTACGGGTTGGTTGATGCGCTGGCCAGACGTGCGGACGCGGAGGAGATTTTTGATTACGCCGCAGGAGGTTTTCGCGACTTCACGCGGATCGCCTCGAGCAATCCAGAGATGTGGCGCGATATTTCGCTGGCGAATGCCGCGGCGCTTGCGGATGTCTTGAACGACTTCAGTCAGGTTTTCGCCGAGCTTAGCGACGCGATCCGCAGCGGCGACGCGGCGGCTATCGAGCGGATCTACGCGCGCGCCAAACAGACTCGCGATCGCGTTGTGATGCCCAGCGATAATCGCTCCTGAACGCATGGGTAACCGGTTGAGCGAAGCGCTACACGTGGCGCCAGGGGGTTGCATCCAAGGCGAGATCATCGTGCCCGGTGATAAGTCGATTTCTCATCGTGCCGTGATGTTTGGCGCCTTGGCGGCAGGCGAGACGATGATCCGTGATTGCCTGCTCGGTGCCGATGTCCTTGCGACCATCGAGGCATTCAAAGCCTTGGGCGCCACTATCGAAGTCGATGGAACAGAGGTTCGTATCAAAGGCTTGGGCGCAAGGGGCCTTTGCGAGCCGCAGCAAAGCATCGATTTGGGTAACTCTGGAACTTCCATGCGCTTGCTGACCGGGATCCTGGCCGGCAGCGGCACCCGAGCCCGGCTGATCGGTGATAGCTCGCTCAGCCGGCGGCCCATGCGCCGCGTCGTTGATCCATTGGTCAAAATGGGCGCCCGTATTGAAACGTCTTCGCATGGCACCCCGCCCATCGTCATCGCGCCAAGCACCGGGCTGACCGGAATCGAATACCCAATGCCGATCGCAAGTGCTCAAGTTAAATCCGCGCTGTTGCTGGCAGGACTTAGCGCGGCGGGCACCACCACGGTTATCGAACCGCAACCGACTCGCGATCACACTGAGCGGATGCTCGAAGACTTCGGGGTTCAGGTTGTGCGAGACGGCGCGCGGATCAGCATTGCTGGCGGTCAAACCCTAACCGCGGTATCGATTCGCGTTCCCGCCGATATTTCCTCGGCCGCATTTTTCATGGTCGGCGCGGCGATAGCCGAAGGCGGCGATGTGACCCTGCGCGGGGTGGGGATGAACCCCACTCGTACCGGCGTCCTCGAAGTGCTCAGGTTGATGGGCGCTCAGATCGATATCAACAACGAGCAGTTGGTGGGCCATGAGCCCATCGCCGATGTGCGGATCCGCGAGAGCCGCCTTCGCGCCATCGAAGTGCCGCGGGAATTGGTGCCGCTGGCGATCGACGAATTCCCGGTTCTGTTTGTGGCCGCGGCCTGCGCTAGAGGTACGACGATCGTCAGAGGCGCTGGCGAACTCCGGCACAAGGAAAGTGACCGGATCGCGGTCATGGCGGAGGGTTTAACGACCTTGGGGATCGAGAGCGAGACCTTCGAGGACGGGATTGCAATTTCAGGCGGATCGATCGGTGGCGGCGAGATTGACGCGCATGACGATCATCGCATCGCGATGGCATTTGCAATGGCGGCCTTGGCGGCCAATAAAACCATCACGATCACCGCGGCGGAAAATATATCGACATCGTTTCCGAGTTTCGTTTCTTTGGCGCGAGGCTCAGGTCTAAAGGTCCAATGAGCAGCATCCCGGTGATCACCATCGACGGGCCAAGCGGCACCGGGAAAGGAACCCTGGCGCTCGCCCTAAAAAGCACGCTCGGCTGGCACTTTCTGGATTCCGGGGCTCTTTACCGAGTTTTGGCTTACTTTGCCGAGCAGCAGGGGTTGTCGTTTGACGAGCATTTGCGTTTGGGCCGCCTCGCAGAGGAAATGCCAATCGAATTTGTTGACAAAAGTGGTGAAGTTGCGGTGATCCTCGCCGATAAGGACGTTACATCCACGATCCGGACGGAAGAAGCTGGGCGCGGTGCATCGCTAGTGGCCGCGATCCCAGAGGTGCGCGAAGGCTTATTCGCACGTCAGCGCGCATTTCGCCAGGCGCCTGGCTTGGTCGCCGATGGGCGGGATATGGGAACCGTCGTATTTGCGGACGCAAATCTCAAACTTTTCCTCACCGCGAGCCCCGAACAAAGGGCTCAAAGACGACATAAGCAGTTGATAGAAAAAGGAATGAGTGCTAACCTCGCGCGCCTTCGAGAGGACATATTAGAGCGTGATCAGCGAGACGCCGAACGCTCAATATCGCCACTCAAACCTGCGTCCGACGCAATAATCTTGGATACCACCAGCTTGGATATCGAGTCGGTGACCCGGCAAGCGCTGGCATTGGTCCAAGATCGGGGCCTGACGTAGCAGAATTTTTGGGGGCGCGGACGAAATCCGCGTGTGGTTCAACTTCAAACGCACTGGCCAATAATAACAACGGCCCAGCATAACCAGGAGAGTCCAGCTAAGCACCCAGGGGCTTATTTGTCCTTGTGCTTCAGCCACTTCAGATAAATTTATGGAGAGTTTCGCAGAGCTTTTCGAGCAAAGTCAGATAGAAGCAAAGATGCGGCCCGGGACCATCGTCAACGGGACCGTCGTCGAAGTCGGACAAGATTTCGTCATCGTTAACGCCGGGTTGAAATCCGAAGGTGTCATCCCCGTAGAGCAGTTCAGAAGCCCCGATGGGGATATTGAGGTCGATATCGGTGACGAGGTCGAGGTGGCTCTTGATGCGGTCGAGGACGGCTGGGGCGAAACCCGACTGTCCCGCGACAAGGCGAAACGCGCGAAAGCCTGGGATAAGCTGGAAAAAGCCTGCGAGGAGAGCGAAACCGTCAAAGGTTTCATCAGCGACAAAGTCAAAGGCGGTTTCACCGTCGATATCGAGCGGATCCGCGCTTTTCTTCCCGGTTCTTTGGTGGATGTTCGACCCGTTCGTGACACCAGCTACCTTGAGGGTAAACCCCTAGAATTCAAGGTGATAAAAGTCGATCGCCGCCGCAATAACGTGGTGGTTTCGCGCCGCGCCGTCGTCGAAAGCGAGAACAGCGCGGAGCGCGAAGCGCTGCTTAACAAGCTCACCGAAGGTCTGGTGCTGACTGGCTTGGTCAAGAACCTGACGGATTATGGCGCGTTCATCGATCTCGGCGGGATTGATGGCCTGCTCCACATCACCGATATGGCTTGGCGGCGCGTCAAGCACCCCTCGGAAGTCGTCAATATTGGCGATGAAATTGAAGTTAAGGTCCTTAAATTTGATCGCGAGCGCCAGCGGGTTTCCTTGGGGCTGAAACAACTTGGCGACGACCCTTGGGTCGACATTGCGCGCCGCTACCCTGAACACTCTCGCCTATTCGGTAAGGTTTCCAACATCGCAGATTACGGTTGCTTCGTCGAAATCGAGGAAGGCGTGGAGGGCTTGGTTCACGTATCGGAGATGGACTGGACCAACAAGAACGTTCATCCCTCGCGCGTCGTTCATCTCGGCCAGGAAGTTGAGGTGATGGTGCTCGACATCGATCAGGAACGTCGCCGTATCTCCCTGGGCATGAAGCAATGCCGAACGAATCCTTGGGAGGAGTTCGCCGCGACTCACAATAAAAACGATCGCGTCGAAGGCACGATCAAATCGATCACAGACTTCGGTATTTTTATCGGCCTAGAAGGCGGGATCGATGGATTAGTGCACCTCTCGGATCTGTCCTGGGATCTGCCGGGCGAAGAAGCGGTCCGCAACTATAAAAAAGGTGATGAAGTGCAGACCGTGGTGCTGGCCGTCGATGCCGAGCGGGAACGCATTTCGCTTGGCGTTAAGCAACTGGCGCAGGATCCATTCTCCATGTTCCTTGCCGAGCGTAGCAAAGGCGAAAGCGTCACCGGGACCGTGCTTGAAGTCGACCAACGCTCCGTAATTGTTGATCTGGGTGACGGTGTCGAGGGTTTGATGCGCTCCTCGGAAATCTCGCTCGACCAAGTCGACGACGCGCGCAAAGTTTTGAAAGAAGGCGACGAAATCGAGGCCCTGATTGTGGGTGTCGATCGTAAACGGCGAGTCATCAATCTTTCCACCCGCGCCAAGGAAAGCGAGGACGAAGCAGCGACCTTGCAAGAATACAGCGCCGATAACGAACAACCAGGAACCGCTAAATTGGGCGATTTGCTCAAGGAACAACTGGACAGTACCAGCTAGCCAGCAGCGCCGGATAAAGCCGATGACCAAATCAGAACTGATTGAAGCCCTAGTGCGAAAACAAGCGCAGCTTGGCTATCGCGATGTCGAACTTGCGGTGAAGACTATGCTTGAGCATATGGGCCAAACGCTTGCCTCGGGCGAGCGCATAGAGATCCGCGGCTTCGGCAGTTTCTCTCTCCACTACCGCCCGCCGCGGGTGGGACGCAACCCTAAGTCCGGCGAACCCGTCTCGCTACCGGCCAAACATGTTCCGCACTTCAAACCGGGCAAGGAGCTACGTGACCGCGTTAATAATGGGGCAAGCGGTGGCGCGCGGCCGATTCAAAGCGCCGGACCAGACGCTGACGACGACGACGCGGAAGATCTTAACGCCCTGTAATGCTGTGACCTTCGCCGCGGCCACTCGGTCCTGGTGTTGCAACGTACCTGTTATAAAGTTAGCGTGCTTACTCGTCCCCTGGCTTGTTTCCAGCCGCTGTGTGAGTGCTTAAGTTGACGCGTATCGTTTACCTTACTGCCCTACTACTCGTCGCCTGCTTGGCGATCCCCTTTTACGTGCGCAACAAGAACGTAGTTGAGTTTGATTTTCTGCTGGGGTCTTTCCAGATCGAACTGGCGATCCTCCTTGCCGGCGCCTTCACCGTCGGTGCCTTGGTGGCTGTGATATTTGTGGCGCCCACGCTAGTGTTTTTACGCGCCAGAATTTCGAACATTTCGCGGAAAAAAGACGCGCTCGAGCGCCAACTTGGCGTGCTTAAAGGCGATCTCACATCCGATGCCCAGTGAGTGGCTGTTTTTTTTGGCGGTGCTGTTATTGCCTGTTGCGGCTTTCTCGGGATGGTATTTAGCACGCCGGGATTCGTTCCATTCCATTCACAGCGCCGCCAACTCGCCGGCGATGTCGCCCGACTATTTCAAAGGTCTTAACTACTTACTCAATGATCGTCCCGACAAAGCGATCGAGGCCTTTATCAAGGTTTTAGAGGTCGAGAGCGAAACGGTCGAAACACATCTCGCCTTGGGTAGTTTGTTTAGACGCCGTGGCGAGGTCGATAGGGCCATCCGGATCCATCAGAATCTAGTGGCGCGACCGGCGCTGGATATCGAGCAACGTTACCTTGCCGTGCTTGAGCTCGGCGTCGATTACATGCGGGGCGGGTTACTCGATCGCGCCGAGAGTCTTTTTAAAGAGCTTTTGGATTCCGGTGCTCACGAGCGCCAAGCTTTGCACCACTTAATTGATATCTATCAGCAAGAGAAGGATTGGGACAACGCGCTCGTCTATAGCCGGCGCTTGGAAAGCATTGCCGGTCTCAACTCGGGACAAATGCGCGCCCACTTCCTTTGCGAACAAGCCGCGCAGTCCCACGAATCTGGTGCTCAGGAGGCTGCCTGGGATTGTCTCAAACGCGCGCAAGATGCCGATGCCAATTGCGTTCGTGCAAGTATGATGTCTGCCGAGTACGCGATGGCGCAGGAGCACTACATTTCAGCCATTGAACACCTTAAACGCATTGAGCATCAGGACATCGACTTTCTGCCTGAGGCAATCGCGCCATTGGTCCGCTGTTATACAGCGCTCGACCGGCCCAACGAATTGGCCGTGTACCTTGAACGTCTTGCTGAGCTCCACGTTGGGATAACCCCAGTATTAACATTGGCCGAGCTGACAATGGAGAGCGGCGACGCCGAAGAAGCGAAAAAACGGCTGGTAAAAGAACTCAAAGTGCGGCCGACCGTACGCGGCATCGATAGATTAATCGACTATTCCTTACAGGCGGCGAACGGCGAAGCGGCCGAGGATTTTCGCTTGCTAAAGGAAGTCACGGCAAGCCTGATCGAAGGCAATTCAAGCTATGAGTGCCGGACCTGCGGATTCAAGGGACGTTCGCTACACTGGCAATGTCCGAGCTGCCAATCTTGGAATACAGTTAAGCCAATTCACGGTATCGAAGGCGAATAAATGCCTCGAACCCCGATCATCGTGGCTCTGGATTATCCAGACCTGGACCAGGCGAAATTGATGTTAGCGCGGCTTTCGCCGGCGCAATGTCAGGTCAAGATCGGTAAGGAGCTTTTCACCCGCGCCGGGCCGGCGGCGGTGGCTTGCGCCACCGATCTGGGCTTCAAGGTATTTTTAGATATGAAGTTCCACGACATCCCAGCGACTGTCGCTGGCGCCTGTCGGGCGGCGGCGGACTTAGGTGTGTGGATGGCCAATGTTCATGCCAGCGGTGGCGCTAAGATGATGGATGCGGCTCGCGAAGCGCTTGCCAACAGTAGCGTGCGCCCGCTCTTGATTGGGGTCACCGTGTTAACCAGTTTTGGCCAATATGACCTCCAACAAATCGGTATTGACAGCAATGCCGATGAGCAAGTGCTGAGGTTGGCCCTGCTCGCGGCGGACTGCGGACTCGACGGCGTGGTGTGCTCACCGAGGGAAGCCAAGTTGCTTCGCGCACAACTACCGGCCGGCTTCCTGCTGGTCACGCCTGGCGTGCGGCCCCTTGAAAGTGGCAGCGATGACCAGGTTCGTGTTGCCACGCCCTCCAAGGCGCTGCGAGATGGTGCGAATTATCTGGTCATCGGTCGCCCGATAACAAAAGCCGCGGATCCGCCGTCGTCCTTGGCGAGCATCCTCGATGAATGTCAGCAAGTACTGCTTGAGACGGGCGCCTAGCATTTCGAAACTTTTCTGATGCCGACGTCTACGAAGTTTTTGGCGCCGCCGTTGCCCGACGCGGCCGGTAAGGCGCTGGGTTGGACCCATTTATTTGGTGCCTCTCGCGCGCTTGCGATCGCGGGCGCGGCAAACGCAGCCAAGGGCACGGTCGTTGTCATCATGCAGGATGCTCAGCAAGCTCAGTTATTGGAAGGCGAGCTTGCGTTCTTCGCGCCTGCTTTGGAGATCCTTCGTTTCCCGGATTGGGAAACACTGCCCTACGATCGTTTCAGTCCTTACCAAGACATCATCTCTGATCGCATCGCAACCTTAACCCAGCTTACGGATCCCGGCGAGCGCGTGGTCATTCTCGCCGCCAGCACGGCGGTGCAACGCTTACCCCCGCGACAATGGCTTCACGGCCAGGCCTTTAGTTTGCAGGCAGGTGCAAAGCTGGAACGCGAGCCGTTTCGAACCCAACTCCAAGAGGCGGGATACCGCTCATGTTCGCAGGTGACACAACCGGGAGAGTACGCCATTCGAGGTTCCCTGCTCGATGTATTTGCGATGGGTACCGAGAAGCCTTTTCGAATTGATTTATTCGACGACGAAATCGAAAGCCTGCGGTTTTTCGATCCCGAGTCGCAACGCTCCGCCGAATCAATAGATACAGTTGATATCCTGCCGGCACGTGAGTTCGACCTCAACGCGGCGGGGATCCAGAGATTCCGCAAAAATTGGCGATTGAATTTTGAGGGGCTTCCGCACACATCAGGCGTCTACCAAGACGTTTCCGAGGGTATCGCGCCCGCCGGTATCGAATACTACTTGCCGCTGTTCTTCGAGCAAACCGATACGCTGTTTGAATTCTGCCCAGAGGAAACACTGTTCATTGTTCAAGACGGCGTCGAAGATTCGGTTGCGGCGTTTTTGGATGCAGTCGGTGAGCGATATGAGTTGCTGAAGGACGACTCCGATCGGCCGCTGCTCCCCCCGGATACGCTATACCTTAGCGTTGATGAACTGCGGGTAAGATTCACGCGCGTTCGCCACATCGTATTTTCGTCCCTCGATTTTGGCGCGGACCGACCATCGGAGTCTTTTGCAACGCGGATCGGCACCCGTGTACCCATCGATGCGCGAGCCGAACAACCGCTTGGTTTGGTGCGCGATTATTTGCGGGATTTCGATGGCCGCGCACTCTTTGTTGCTGACTCTAACGGTCGTCGCGAGACACTCATTGAATTGTTTCGTAACCACGGGATCACCTTACGCAGCGTGGAAGCGTGGGCCGACTTTGTTACTGGCAGCGACGACTTATGTATCTGCGCCGGTGCGCTCGATGAAGGCGTCGTTTTTGACAGCCTTGGTATCACGCTGATCACCGAGCGTCAGTTGTTCGGTGAGCGGGTTCAGCAGCGCCGCCGCCGCCGCACTAAGATCGATGAGCACGCGATGATCCGTGATCTGAGCGAGTTGTCATTGGGATCGCCGGTCGTGCATGAAGCGCACGGCGTTGGACGTTTCTTAGGACTAGTGCTCCTGTCGGTTGGTGGTTCTGAGAACGAATATCTGAAACTTGAATATGCCGACGCGGATATCTTGTACGTGCCGGTCGACTCTCTACACTTGATTTCGAGGTATTCCGGAATTGATCCGGAACATGCGCCGCTGCACAAGCTTGGCAGCGGCCAGTGGGACAAGGCGCGCCGCAAAGCCGCCGAGCGGATCCGGGACGTCGCCGCAGAACTGTTGGAAATTCACGCACGGCGCGCGGCGCGTGAAGGTTTGTCCTATCCGCTAGAGCAAGATGCCTTTGCCGCGTTTTCTCAGGAATTCCCTTTTGAGGAAACACCGGATCAAGAGCAGGCGATCGAGGCCGTCATCGACGACATGGTGCAACCGCGCCCCATGGACCGGTTGATTTGCGGCGATGTCGGCTTCGGTAAGACGGAGGTGGCGATGCGCGCAGCTTTTATCGCCACGGCTGCCGGCCGCCAGGTCGCGGTGCTGGTGCCAACCACATTGCTCGCGAGTCAGCACTACAACACATTTAAAGACCGTTTCGCCGAATGGCCGGTTAAGATTGCCCAACTCTCGCGTCTAAACGAGTCGAAAGTGAGCCGGGAGGCGATCGCCGGGCTCGAAGATGGCACCGTGGACGTCGTCATCGGCACTCATAAGCTTCTCAACAAAGCGATCAAGTACAAGCAACTAGGGTTGGTGATTGTCGACGAAGAGCATCGTTTTGGCGTGCGTCAGAAAGAGCAGCTCAAGGCCTTACGCGCCGAGGTTGATATTCTAACGCTTACCGCGACCCCCATTCCCCGTACGTTGAATCTGGCTTTGTCTGGAACCCGTGAGCTGTCACTAATCGCGACGCCGCCAGCGCGCCGGTTAGCCATTAAAACGTTCGTGCGTGAGTGGTCGGATGGGTTGGTTCGCGAAGCGGTTTTGCGCGAGCTCAGTCGCGGTGGGCAAATCTATTTTGTCCACAATCGCGTCGAAGACATCCAAGAGATCGCCGCCAAGATTGAGGCCATCGTCCCGGAAGCGAAAGTCGCTGTTGGTCACGGACAAATGCGTGAGCGTGACTTAGAGCGAGTGATGTCCGATTTTTATCATGGCCGCACGAATGTCTTGGTTTGCACGACGATCATCGAAACGGGCATTGATATTCCCAATGCCAATACGATTGTGGTTAATCGTGCGGATCGGTTCGGCCTTGCGCAGCTTTACCAACTTCGCGGTCGCGTCGGCCGCTCCCATCACCGTGCCTATGCGTTTCTCATCACGCCGCATCCCAAATCGATGTCGGCAGACGCGGTCAAACGATTGGAGGCGATCGGTTCTTTGGAAGAATTGGGCATGGGTTTCACTTTAGCGACTCATGATTTGGAGATCCGTGGCGCTGGTGAAATACTTGGCGATGAACAAAGCGGCCATATTCAAGAGATCGGTTTTGGCCTCTACCTCGATCTGCTAAACCGCACCGTGGCCGCATTAAAATCAGGGCGTGACCTAGGCGACGATGGCCTCGTTGAAAAACGCACCGAAATTGATCTTCATGTGCCGGCGCTGTTACCTGAGGACTACTTACCAGACGTGCATTCGCGTTTGATTCTGTACAAACGTATTGCCGGCGTTGCCGATGACAACGCTCTTAACGAACTGCGTGAAGAACTTATCGATCGCTTTGGTTTATTCGACCAACCAGTAGACAACTTGTTTCGTGTAACATCGGCGCGTATCAAAGCCGAGCATCTCGATATCCGAAAAATCGATCTTGGTTCAAAAGGCGGCCGAATTGAGTTCTATCAAGAGCCAAATATCAACAGTGCGAAGATCATTGAGTTGATGCAGACCGATCCAGACTATCGGCTGGACGGGGCAGACAAGCTTAAAGTGCGCAAACCTCTGCCCGACGCCGAATCAAAGTTCGAGGAACTCGATTTTCTATTGGGCTTGTTGGCGCCGGAAGTAGCGTGATGTCAGCGATCAGGAAACTCATTACGACCTTCCTTGCGTTAATTATTTGTGCGCCGTGTCTGGGGCGGTGGTACCAAGTTGAGGTGATCGCGTTTGAGCATACAGACACGGGAATCGAAACTCAGGAGGCCTGGCGCGAACTTGATGAGCTCCCCAAATTTTCGCGGGCGATTGCGCCGATTGTGGCGCTCCCGGAGATGGATGACGAGCCCGAGTTCGATGAACCAGGACCGGTTGCCTTCGCGCTGCTGGCGCGCGAGGAGCGCAAACTAAACGGCGTGTTTGATCGTCTGCAGCGTCTCGGCGGTTACCGGCCGCTATTCCACGCGGCCTGGCGACAGCCCCGCTTAACCGGTCGTCGGGCAAGAGATCTTCATCTGAGCGATCTCAATACGCGTTTAACGGTACCGGACCAATTGGTAGCCGAAGCGACAACCGTTGAGGGCTTGGTGAAGCTCAATATCGCCAGATTGCTCCATGTTGATGTCGACTTTGTCTTTTTTGGCAACGCGCCGCCGGTTCGATTAACGGCGCGGCGAAAAGTAAAAATGCGAGAATTGCATTATTTTGATCATCCTCTTTTCGGAGTCTTCGTTCAGGTGACTCCTTATGTGCTGCCGAGTCGTGAAATCGACGAGGAGCAGCCTGAAGAGGCTGAGAACGGCAGCTAAGAACGATTAGGCCGCCAGTGTGGCGATTGCCGCGGCCAAAACCTTCGCGATCCGTTCCATGCCCTTTTGCAATTCATCGGCAATATTTGCTTCGGTGATCGGCCCACCAGCGCGGCCTGCACCCCAATTAACCACCAAGGAAATATTGCCGTAATCGATTTCCGCCTCGCGCGCCAAGCCTGCTTCCGGCATGCCGGTCATGCCAACAATGGAACAGCCGTCTCGCTCCAATCGATCGATCTCCGCAGCCGTCTCCAGTCGCGGGCCTTGCGTCGCGGCGTAAGTGCCACCGGCAACAAACGTGGCCTTGCTGGATTGGCAAGCTGAGATCAGTGCCTGGCGAACCGCTGCGGTGTAGGGCTCGGTGATATCAACGTGGCTCGGGCCACTTTGTCGGCCATCAAAAAAAGTATGCTCTCGCCCGTAGGTGTAGTCGATGATTTGATCGGGGATCACCAATACCCCCGGACCCGCGTCGCTTGCGATCCCGCCGACCGCCGTGGTGGCCAAAATTGTCTTTACGCCGACATTTTTGAGTGCCGAGATATTTGCCCGGTAATTCACTAAGTGCGGCGGTAGATGGTGATCCTCACCATGCCGCGGTAAGAACGCGATATCCACGTCGGCAAGTTTGCCGGTGACGACCGGCGCCGAAGGCTCACCGAAATCTGTCGTCACGGAGGTGCGCGACTCGCCACTGAGTGCCGTCAACGCGTATAGACCGCTGCCGCCGATGATCCCAATCATGTTTATTCTGCCAAGGCGAAGATACCGGGCGCGTTGCGAAGGTATCCTTTG
>JBCCEV010000101.1:0-16028 GCA_039030125.1 Pseudomonadota bacterium
CTTATCGGCAGTCAGCGCACGCCTGATGACCTCTGTAATGATGGACGAAACACCTAAAGTAGATTTAACCCCGTTTAGCGCGACGAGGTTTTAGCTAACCGCCCTATAGTTCGGCGATCTCTCGCCTGCTTAATTCAAAAGTCCCCTCCAAGCGACCAAAATCCCAGATCCCCTCGATTTTATCAGGCGCCACAATTCTCCCTTCGTAGTAAACCGTGTGCGTTTGCCCATCGGTGCCGTCATAGGTTTTTTCAAAACTGACCGCTTGGCCAGAAACAGTGCCTTTTACCGCTGCGTACAGGTGTGGCGTGGTCGGGTTTTCGGTCGTATTCGGTTCGGAGGTCTTACCCGCAAAAGCAGCCTCATGCACGTTAATTTCGAGTGTGAACGGGACCGGCTCCCTCGGATCAGAATAATAATAGTGCCCGTCCCAAGTTCCACCGATCGATTCAGCGAGCACCGATGAGGTGCCCCATGACAGGAACGTAGCCAGTATGGCTGGCGTGAAAATTTTGCCTCGCTTAGTGAGCATCATTGTTATCCTTTGCGGTCCGTTTATTGTGAGTTATTGGCAACCACCTCGCCGCCATATGCGACCCACGCCGCGTAACCACCCGTTAGATTCTTGAGCTTGCCGAAGCCGGCTCTCCACATGATATTCATTGCTCGTTCAGAGCGGCCGCCGCTGACGTTGGCCGCACAGTGCACGATATAGGTCTTCGAACGATCTAGGGAGGCTATCCGCTCGGCGAAGTTATCACTGTCGATATCGATATTGAGCGCGTTCGCGATATGGCCGCTGTTAAATTCCCGAGCGCTCCTGACATCGAGCACCACGGCTCGTTTATCGTGCGTCAACAGTTCAATCACCGAGACCTCTTCGACGGAAGAGTCTGTTTCGGCAAATGCGAATTGAGGGACAGATACAAATAGTAGGACCGCGAGGAGCAGGTCAATGAATTTCGGTGCGTTCATGGCAATCTCGATATAGGTGATCGCTTCGTTTGTGGCCCGGTAGCATTCGACTCTAAGCGCTTTTCGGGGGTTCGGCGCTTGCGCTAAATAATATTGGTATAGTTTCCCAAGTTAATTTTGCCCGCAACCGCAGCGGGGCCAGAGCGGTAATTGGCGGCATAAAAACATGGGTTCGGACCCCAAAGGCGTCCCCGAGCAACCCTGCCCCGCTCAGAATGTTGCGAGCTGAGGACCTGAAAGCCCGGCAGAGTCGTAGATTGTTAAGTTGCTGTTGCGCTCGTTACACGATGAAATGGGCCAAGACGTTTACGATGACATTTTGCGGGAAAAGGCACCGGCCCGCGAAATGCTGGGTCAAGCGCCGTCAAATCGAACGCAACTCAAGGCGCGATTATCAAAGCTCAATTCATTGCCAGCACTTTCTGTTCAGTAATTAGCGAGATCATTGGTGAAAGTTGGTGCACTTCAATTTTTTGGCTGGCCTAATCGAGAGAAGCCCATTGCCGATATTTATACGAGGGCGATGCAGCGGATCGATCTTATGGAGAGCGCGGGTTTCGATGCGGTATGGCTCGCCGAGCACCACTTTACTGGCTACAGCGTTTGCCCCAGCGTGCATATGATGGGGGTGCATATTGCTGCACGGACTGAGCGTTTACGCATTGGCACCGGCGTATCGCTGCCATCGTTATCTCACCCATTGCGGGTCGCCGAAGAAGTCGCCTTGCTTGATGTGCTTTCCGATGGTCGTGTGAATTGGGGCGCTGGACGGGGATTCGATCCGCGCGAACATCAAGTGTTTGGCGTTGAGTCCCAAGACAGCAAACCTAAATTTCACGAGTTCTTTCAGGCGGTCGTCGAAAGCTGGGGCGAGGGGCCAGTGAGTTTTGCGGGGGACTACGTCTCCTATGATAGCGTTGAGGTATTACCCAGATCGGTTCAGCAGCCCCATCCGCCAGTGTGGATCGGTGCGTCGTCGCTGGAGGCACTACTGTGGGCGGCAGAACGCGGTTATTCAGTGCTTATGGATCCACATAGTACACATCAAGAGATTGCAGATAAGCGTCGTGAATACGAAAATACGCTGCGCGATAATGGCTTTGCTATTGAGGGCCGCGACATTCCGATATCGCGCCAAATCGCGATCGGTTCCACTGATAAAGAAGGCCGCGAGATTGCGCGGCGCGCATGCGAGTGGCTCCTAGGGGTGTATGACGAAAGCATGCCCGTTTCAGGTAATCGTCGGGCAACCTTGCATGGCCAAACGGTTGATGAATACATTGACGGCTGCGTGCTGTGGGGCACGCCCGCGCGCGTGATTGATCAGATTGAACGGTTAAAAGAAGAGGCTTCAATGGATCATTTGATGATCGCGCCATTGTCTGAGAAATCCTTCCAACTATTCGTGAATCAATTGGTGCCGCGGATCTGACAGACCTGGCGTCCCTGTTGATTCTCTTTCAAATGCGCATTAAAGCCGACGATGAGAGTGTTCATTCATGAGGACGCTGACGATTTGGGCGGTGCTCGTTTGCGTGTCGATCATTATCCACGCAATTATTTCCGGGCGGGTTGGCGGCGATATCGATAAAACGCTAATGCCGCATAAACTCGTTGAAGTCCGCGTGGAATTTGCACAACCACCGGAAGAACCTGAACCCGAAAGACAGCCGCCCGAAGATGTCTTGGAGTTTGTCGAAGAGTTTGAGCTTGAGCCGCCGAAGATGCTCGTTGCTCCGCAGGCTGTGGAACCGCCACCGCCGGATGTACCCGTTTCACTGCGCGCCGATTCCGGCGGTAATATGGGCTTTGACATCCCCAGTATGGTCGCGTCGGAACCGATTGGCGAAGGATTTGGTACGGCAGGCTTTGGCCCGGGGATCGGCAACGCGCTTGGAAATTCGACGAATCGTTTCGCGGCTTTTTTAGCCGATCTTCGCAACAACGGTTTGGACATTGTGTTTGTTCTCGATGCCACAAGTTCGATGGGTTGGGCGCTCGATCAAATAAAGGAACGGATTAACGATATTGTGCGGACCGTGCGCACCTTGGTGCCAACGGCGCGCTTTGGTTTCGTCGCCTATCGCGATCAGGGTGATCCCGAATTTGTCGTTCGCGTCAGACCACTCACCTTCAGTACCGCCAATCTGAGCGATTTTCTTGACTCCTTTAAAGCAGATGGCGGCGGCGATGTGCCGGAAGATATCGGTGCGGGCATTGACGCGGCAGTGGATCAAAGCGGCTGGCGGCCGGGAGCGCGCCGGATCATGATTATTGTTGGCGATGCACCGCCGCGAGAAGAGGACCTGCCGAGCGTTTTGCGTTCGGTGAGGAGTTTCACCGAAACTGGCGGCACAATATCAACCTTGGACGTGAGTCCTGACGCAAACCCCAAACTGATCGAATTACGGGAAGGGCACCCGGTAAATCCACGTTTTTACCGTGGGGTGCCGATGCGCGAATTCTTGATGATATCGGAGGCGGGCAGAGGTGACTCGGGTACCCTCTCGGGTGATGTCAATATCACTAAACGGTTGCTCACATTGATTATGGGCGAAGAATTCGCGAACGAAATGCGCGCGTTATTCGAAGTGATTTAATGGCATTTGCGGCCAAGGTTTTAGTGGTAACGGGCCTCGCGCTTTGCGCGATAGGGAGCAGCGGGGCCGTTTCGGCGCAAGCTGAGGCTGAGTCACCGGTGCAGATCGCGATTGGAAAGTCGCGCCGGTTACTGGACGGGCTCAACGCCGATGCCTTGTCGACGCGCTATTCGGACACCGGCCGCGACCTTGGCAAACTCGTTGATATCGTGCGACAGGGCGACCCAAACGTCGCGCAGCTAGAGGCAATGCAGCAAATCATCGACCAGCTTCGGGAGCGGACGCAAACTCACCTTGAGCGCCTTGAGGCGCGCGCGGGTCGCGACGAAGCGGCGCTAGAAACACTCTATCGATCGGTTGAATGGGACGAGATGAGTTTTGCCTTGGCGGCCTTTCCCTACTGGCGCGCCTGGATTGATCTCGAAATGTCGCGGCGCGTTGATGATCAAAAGGCCAAGGATAATTGGTTGTGGACGGCCAAAAGAGGCTTTCGCGGCACCGCGATGCAGGTGTTTCGGCCGAGCCTGGTCTATGGCGGGTGGCTTGGTCTTGGATACATCGCGAGCGCGGAAAGAGACCCAGAACGGGCGATTCAGATTTTCGAGAGCTTGGCCGGTGAACTGGGTAACGATTCCAATCATCCGTTACACGAGATTGTCACGCTTGAACTTCGAATTCTTCGTGCCAAGGCAGGTCAAGTCACGGGGCCCATTGTGCAACGCGAATTCGATGAAATTGAAGCAAAGCTGCTGTTTGCCGAAGCGGTGGCATTGTTTGAGTACGCCACCGAGTATCAGCTCGATGCCATAGATGCCGTTAATCGTGTGAATCGCCTGGTCGAGAATGATTATATCGATGACTCACTATTGAGCCTAGTCTCCAAGTATCACGAAAAAGTAGCCCGTTACGAGATCGGTGTATTGACTACGTTCGTCCGCGCCGAGCAACTTTATGAGCAAGGGCACGATGAGCCAGCCGCGAAGCAATATGAGAAGTTCTTTCCCATCGTTGAACATCGAGAGGACCTCAACCTAACTCAGTATTATTTCAAATACTCGATTTCAGCGCTCAATTCGAACGCTTTTCACCGAGCTGCAATTATCGCCGAGCGCTTGCTTAAACAAGGTGATCTTTCTCCAACAATGAAAAGAGCGTCGACGAAAATTGCATATGTCGCGCGTGCTTCCAAAATCGAAACCCATACTCCGGCGACGCGCAGCGCACTTATCAAAGCCGCCGAGCGTTTGCTTCGCGAATATCCCGATGACAAAGACGCGGACGGTGCACGATTGACGATTGCACGAACGACGACGAATTCGAAAAAGGCGCACGCGATGATGAATGCGGTCGAATCACCAAGAAAACTGAAAGGTTCATTGGAGCAAACGCGCTTCTTTGTCATCGCACAAGATTTCTCGCGTGGTATCAGCAGCACGGGTAATGCACCTGCTGTTTCTTTGGCGAAAAAAGGGATTGAAGCTTTCGAGGATCTACCGAAGGAAAAGCGAGAAATATTCGAAAATCGCGCGATCATGGTCCAAATGCGTGCGGTAGCGGATCCGGAAATTACCGAAGTCATGCTCGCCATTGACGAAATCGAGGGCGTCGGCGGTCTTTCGCCCAGCCTCGCGCAAGGCATGCTTTGGGCGAGGCTCCACTGTCTTGCCCGCGTGAGCGGTAAAACGGCGTTCATAGATTATTTAGGAGAACTCGCGAAAAAAGAACTTAGACTCTGGCAGATAGAATTAATCTATCCCAAGATCCTGGCACTAAAGGATCCGGAAAAACGTATTACCGCTGCGCAAGCCTTGCGTCCAGGCGCCACGGCCCATGTGCGGATGGCGCAACGCTTAGAGATCCTCGTGATCGAAGCGCTGCTCGAATTAGAACGCTTTAACAACGCCTACCAACAGGCCAGAGCGTTTCGCGAAGCTTACCCGCAAGTCGGCGATGCCTATCGTCTGTTTGCCGTGGCTGCCGCAAAAGCGGATAGACCTATTGAGGCCGATCGTGCGTGGCAGGCGATTACTGAGCGAAGTAATCCAACGCGCGAAATTTGGTGGGAAGGGATGCTTCAGCGTGTGCAAATTCGTGCTACCTCGACTCGGCCGGAGAGCAGTTGCAAAGTGTTTTCAGAGATCGAACGGCGCAGTGAGTTCATGCCGGAAGATTTCAAACCACAGGTTGAGGCGCTTCGTGGGACATTGCCGTGCGCAACCGAGCAACCGAGCTGAACTTCGCAACTCGATCTCAACTGCATTTGAACGCCGCGAACCTGCTCGGCGAATTTCGTGGTCGCATGTTACTTTATCGTGACAATTTTACCGGTATAAGTTTACCAAGGCGCTTTAGTCGGATCGCTTGAACTCAACTTGGTGCAGGATCCCTGAGTAAAAGATTTCAAGGGTCGATACTCGAACTCGCGAAACGAGCCGAAGAGGATCCGGCAAATATGGCGTGGCACAGTTCAACTTTGGCGATCCGAGATTTCGGTCTCTCGATTTTTCGGCATACCTCAACCGTTATAATCGGCGTGAGTTACTTTGGAGACCTTAGTTTCTTTTTTCGCCAAAGGCATTTGGGTCGATCTGAAATTAAAGATACGTCCCGATGTGCGGACCTCACTTTCTTTTTCGTAGAGTTGTGATGTTCGCGCGGATCTAGCGGTAATTCGGTCGGAAGGAGAGCGATGTGGATCTGGGTTTAAACGACCGCGTGGCGGTCATCACAGGGGCGAGCTATGGGCTGGGTGAGGCCATGGCTCAGAGCCTAGTCGAAGAGGGAGCACGAGTCGTTATCTGCGCGCGCGGTGAGGAGCAATTGAACCGTACTGCACAAGCTCTCGGCCCTAACGCAGTAGCAATTCAGGCCGATGTAAGTAGAGCTGAGGACATCACGCAACTTTTTGATCGCACTGTGGGTCAGTTCGGCAAACTCGACATCCTGGTTAACAATGCTGGCTCGTATCACCTGAGCGAAGGGCTGGGTCTATCCGACGAGGAGTGGCGGGACAATCTTGATCTCAACCTTTTCAGCGTGATTCGCTGTTCACGGCTTGCCGTTCCCCTGATGCAGAAACAGAAATGGGGTCGGATCGTGAATATTTCTTCGATCTTCGGCAAACAGCCTAACGCCGGCTTGATTGACTACAACACCACGAAAGCTGCAGTTATCAGTCTCACCAAAACCTTGGCGGACGAGTTGGCCAAGGAAAACATACTGGTCAACGCCGTCTGTCCGGGACCGACGCATACACCGTTGTGGGATGTTCTGGCCAAGACTCTCAATCCTGACGATCCCCACGGCATGATTAATGACTTTGCCGCCGCGAATATTCCGCTCGGCCGGTTTGGTCGCCCTGAGGAAATTGCTGATCTGGTTGCGTTTCTGTCTTCAGAACGAGCCAGCTACATCACTGGTGCGGCGTATGACATCGACGGTGGGATGGTCAAGAGTATGGGGTAGCAGGAAGCGGTGATCAGAAACCTGGGCCAGGTTGTAGGAGCGGTTCATACCTTGCCGTTGCGATCTCCTGAACGCCGGTTTTCCGTGCCATGTACAAAGACCCCCTTTGGGTAGATTTGGGTGTTCTAAGGCAATTGGACTCCTGGAAATTGTTTCTTCAGCGCTTGCGCCTTTTCGCGGGCTAACGCCTCGGTAGGGAAAGTTAGATCTTCAAATATTTGGACCGGATAGTTGGCGTCGGCGCGAAGTTGGCCAACGGCCCATTGTTCGTTAGCTTGGGTGCAGACCACAACGTACCAACCCCGCACTGGGCCGGGGCAGTAGTTGTTGATTTTAAATAACAGTTTCGCAAGTTGTTCGAAGGGGCCGCCCTCGGCGGGCATTGCGTTGGCATCGGTTTGTGCTTGGCGTTCGCCGTTTTCGAATTGAACCTTTAACGCGATGCCCTCGGTCATGACACCCGCATCACTGATCTGCATGGCCTGCTCGCCGCGAAAGGCGGGGTGCATCCACCAATAGGGGTCTTTCTTTCGAGGTTCGGTCTGAGCGGCCATCAGGGTAGCGCCCCGGCTTTCAAAAACCCGTCGATGACGTTCTTCATGATGATGGAAACGTTATTGTTATAACCGTTATGTGAGAGCGATCCACACCAGCTCATCGAACCAACCGAAAATACGGCGCCGTCATTCGGCGTCTTGTAATAAACGATGTCCGCGCGAGTTTTGGGATTGGTCTCACCGGTGCCGGTGAGCAACCCCCCGCGTGAGTTAAAGGTCGATTCCTCAGATACCGTCACGAAAATGTCGTTGTGGCCTTCCGAGTTGGCAAGCAGATACGCGCGATGCGGCGTGCCGTATTCCAGATCGTAACGATCGAGTTCTAATCCGGCGGCGCCGTCACCAATCAGACCAAAATCGCCGATGGGCTCGTCCTTACCGACGCCTTCCATGATCCACGCGCACTCCGGTAGTTCGCTGTCTGGTGCGCGCCGGTAGTAGGACGAATAGGTCAGGCCGAACGAAGTAAAGGTTACGCCGAGAAGTTTCGACATTACCCGGCCACGAACACGCCATAAACCACCATGTTTTCCGTCAAAGGCATTGCAGTACTCGCCGGGCGCGATGGTCCAAGCGCGCGTGCCGTTGTCGCCTTTCCGCACCTCGACCAAATTGGGGTTATCGGGGTGTGCAACCGCGATCCAATAAAATCCGTTGGCAGCGAGATAACACCAGCGTCCGCCTTGTTGTTGGTAATCATGATAGGCATCCATCATCTGCTCGGTTTGATACTCGGGATGATGGCCGGTCAGCACGACTTGATATTGTTTCAACAGATCGACACCTTCGAGGTGTAAGTCTTCATCGGTGTGGTAATCGACTTCGTAGCCTTTCTCTTCGAGCCAATCGACTAAGTGCAGATCCGCGTTTAGCTGCCACAGCGAGGGCGAGAGCACGTGCAAGTACTTGGGGCGCATATTCAGGATCGGCCGGAGGCGCGAGGAGATATTTACGCCCCATCCATCACGGTAGCTGGTGTAAGTGCCCAGTCCGTAGCCGCGCTCTTTGTTTAATAACAGATCGCCGGGTTGTAATAACGGTACCTGGCCGGTGAGGAGCTGGGCGACGACTGAATTCACGCTTAGGTTATCGTTGGCATAGGCCATGTAGCTGTATGTCGACATGATGACGGCGATTTTCGCGCCCGAACCGCCAATCGGCGGGCGCACGAAAAATGGGATGTAGTCTTCGGTCTCCGCGGTGGCCTCGCCGTTGATGCGCATGCGCAGCGCGTAAACGCCGCTACGCACGCCTTGCGGTATGGTCCATTCAATTTCCGAGTCCCAGCGCGCATCGTCAACCGATTCATCATGAAAATGGATTGCGCCATATTCCTGCGGTCCGTGTTTGAAACTCATATAGTCCGACGACCAGTTAAATCCGGGTACCCCGCGCACCGGCATGTTCACGCCGTACGCTTGGAGGTGATAAATGCCGGTGTCGATGATCGTCGTGCTGGCCGCATGCTTTTCGATGTTGGCTTGGAAATCCCAGGCGGCGACGACCCGGGCACGCAGTTCATTTGAGGCATGTTCAAGGCCGGCGCAGCCCAGCAGTAAATCGATCTCGGCGCCGCTAATCGCCTCGCTGATCACCTTAGGGCGCTCGATTTTGCCGTTGTATTTATGTGTGTGAACGGGGAGCTCCCAAGGGTCAGGCAGATCTTTGAAATGGGCGCCGAAGATATGGCGGCCGGAATGCGATTCTTGGCAGCTTGCGGCAAGCAGAAATGGACAATCATTAGTGGCCGGTGTCAGGCCGCCAAGCTCGGCCTCCACGGCGGCATCGGTGTCCTCAAGCGGATGCAGCATGCTCATGCCGTGTCCACCGTTGGTATTGGTAACAAACGATTTCTGGGTAACCACCGCGCGACCGCTCGCAGCATCGAAGCTGGCCCAAACTTTGTACCAAACTTTTCGAAACAGCGGTTTGCCGGTGGCCACTTCCTTGACTTCCGCGCCGTCGCCAATCCGCAGGCAGGTCTGTCCAGATTCGTTGATGAATAAGCCGTAGCCCTTCTTGTTGGACTCATCCCATTTGGTCAGGAGGCCCTGCGCACCGACCGCAGCACCTTCGGTATCGACAACCGGGGTGGTGGGAAAGATGTAAGCGCAAAGCGTAAAGCTTTGAAGATCGAAATGTTGAGCGCGCGGGGCAATAACGTAGCTGCCGGCGTGTAACGGTTGATGTTTACCTTGATAGGTTCCCGACACGGGCGAGCTGATCAGATCTTCTTTGTAACCGGGCCCCGCGGGGTTTGTGTCGCCATGAATGAGGCGCACGATTTCGGCGTCGAATGATTCATTATCCTCCGCGTTAATGTGAAAGCGGACGGTGTCCCCGGCCCGAGCGGAGAAGCGATCAGAGTAGCCCGTGATCCGGAGCATCGAAGATTGGGTAGGCATGGGGTTCTTCCTCGCGTCTACATTTCAATACCATATTGCGCGCACAGAGCGCTTAAGCGTTTGAGAAAGATCGCATGCTCGGCATCTTCGCGGGTTGGATAAGTTTCTTTGGTGATCTCGACAACGCCACCGCGCTGCCCGGGGAGAATGCCTATCGCATATTCTTCCCAGGGCTTGGTCTCGACGATGGTGTGCTTGCCGGCTTGCGGCACGGTACGCAACCGGTCAAGCAAGCGCTTTAGCCCGATGCTTTGTAGTGGCGCGCCTTCGTCGGGGCGGGTGCCTGCCCCTCGAGGGTGCTTACGATGCTCCGCAATGATCGCATCGCGATCAGATTTCTCTTTGATGAACGGCAGGATGTACATGCGTGTGTCGAAGTCGTCGACCGCGACGAAACCATGATCGCGCTGCAGAGCGGTATCCGGAGGTGCATGGGGGTAGGCCATGATGTCTCTCCCTATTGGCCCGTGAAGTCGCGGGCGCCGGACAAGTTTCGTGTTATGAATTTTTGTTTACTTAAAGTAAACCCTGGTCTTTCGCAAAGTCAAGGTAAATTCGGCGCACTCGCGTGGGCGCGGTTCAAGTGGTCATTAATGACACCCGACATCGGCAAGGCCGGAGTGTCGGCGCGCTGCAATGCGTGCGAAACTACCGGGCCTCGCGGCAAGGCGTGACGGCTCCACGCCTGAAGCGACGATATAACAAGATGGAAAAAACGATCCGGGAGCGCACCAATGGCGGTGAAATATTTCGAGCAAATTGCTAACCAAGATTTGCCCCGTATGGATGAAGGTGCCGTGCGTGCATTTTTGCGGGACTTCGCAACCTCAAACGATGCCGATAAGCCTATCACCAGTGGTTTGTTTCGGCTCGAGGAAGGCGAGTCCCTGAAATACACCTACCGCTACGACGAAATGAAACTTGTTGTGCAGGGCATATTCATTATCGAAGATGAAAGCGGACAAAAAATAACGGCCGGTGCCGGGGATCTGCTGTACTTTGAAAAAGGGAGTTCGATTACGTTTTCGACGCCAAATTTTGGGCTCGGCTTCTTCTGTGGGCAGCGTGGCAAGGATGAGGCTTAAGCGCGTTCGACGGTGAGCCCGCGTTTGCCCAAGTACGCGGCAATCTGAGAAACCAACGGCGCGTCTTTCGTCGCATCAAACTTTGGCGCATTGTCCCAATCGTAAAACCACACGGGTTTCGTTCTCAGCGCCGCCGCTTCGGCGTCGTAGCGTGGGAACACGTGCACGTGAAGGGCCGGCTCCAGATTCCCTAATATTTCGTAGTTGATTCGGGTAGCTCCACATAAATCCAGCAGTGCGTCACCAATCGCGGCCGCGTCTTCAAGAACAGCAATGCGTTGTTCGCAGTCAAGTGCATTTAAGTGATCCACCACCGGGTCCGGCAGCAATAAGCAGTAGCCCGCCAAAAATTGCGCTTCACCCATGACCACCCAGCCGGACCTCAACTGGCACACCGCGCGTGGGTTGGTGCCCGCGCGGCAGGCCTCGACAAAGCGGTGGATCTGGGTTGTCACGGCATTAACCGGCGAAGCGGGGTTCCGGATATCCAGTGATCCCAAGCCCTCGGATCCGAAACAAGCCGCCCGCCCCGAATTGCGGCTTGAGTTGTTTATTAAAGTGCTCGTGCTCGGCGGGATGGCTGACGCGCGCCATTGAGGTGACGTATAACTCATCGAGATTTTCGCCGCCGAAAGCAATGCTGGTAATGTTTTTGACCGGCATTCCTATGCGCCGCTCTTCTTCCCCATCAGGGGTGTAGCGGATCAACTCGCCACCGATCACCAGGGCGTTCCAGAGACAACCTTCGGTATCGACAGTGCTGCCATCGAAAAAGCCCGTTTCGTTGGCGGTATTCGCGAACTCGCGCTTGTTGCTTAATTCGCCGTTCTCCAAATCGTAGTCATAGGCCCACATGATCTGCTGGAAGGTATCGGCGAAATAAAACGTCTTGTTGTCCGGGCTCCAACAAGGACCGTTCGAGCAAATTATCCCGTCGTCCAATTTGTGCAGCGACAGATCGGGATCGAGTCGCCATAAGGAACACAACCCGAGCTCTTCCTTGTCATCCATGCCGCCGGCGAGGAATCGGCCGCGACGATCAACCTTGCCGTCATTTAGACGACTACGCGGTTCGTCTTGGTCGATCGCATGGACTAACTCCAGGGCCGATGTTGCAAAATCGAAAAGATAGAACCCGTCGTCCAGGGCCAGCACTGCGCCGCCACTTTTGCGCAGTGCGAGCGCGCCGATGTCGCGTTTGATGTCCCAGCTCTGTGTTTTTCCCGTGTTGGGATCAAGGCGCCAGATTGTGGGATTGCCGACCCGCGCGCCGGTTCCATCGACCCAATATAGTGCACGCTCTTCGGCGTCCCAGATTGGGCCTTCGCCGAGGTGGTTATCGGCAGCAATTAAGCACTCAATGGAATAGGCCAAGTCTATCGCTCCATGTTTTTTGTCAACGCAGTGTATAGGCGGTTTGTTTATGCGCGCCAGTGCTAGAATCATTCGTTGCGAGAGAGGGGGAGAAGTCCATGCTACCGGCTAAGATTGAGCAATACATCCGACCGAGCAGTCCGTCGGAAGCAATCGCCGCCATGCAGGCGGCGGAGGAAGGCGAGGCGATATTTCTGGCCGGCGGTCAGAGCGTCATGCAGGCGATTAAGGCGCGCATGATGCAACCGTCGTGCATTATTGATTTACAAGACCTTGCGGATCTCAAGGGTATTGACGCCAATGATGGCCTGACGATCGGGGCCATGACCCGCTATGTCGAGATCGCCGAGGCCGACAATGTGCCAGCGGCTTTCGGCGCGCTCCAGGACGCGGCGCAGCACGTTGGAGATCGTCAGGTGCGAAACCGCGGCACAATCGGTGGCAGTTGCTGCTGGAATTACGTTGCGTCTTGCATGCCAGCAGTGTGTTTGGGTCTTGGCGCGACAATGAAGCTCATCGATGCCCAAGGCGCGACGCGCGATGTGCCGGCCGAGGAGTTCTTCATAGCGCCACTGGAAACTGCCCGCGATGAGTTTGAAATACTCATGTCATTGCATTGGCCGACCGTCGAGCACGATACCGGTAGTGCCTATAAGAAGTGGGGTCTGGTCAAAGATGCCTTGCCGGTGGTCGGTGTTTGTATATCGCTTGCGGTCGATAGCTTGGGAACCTGCATCAGCGCTTCGGTTTCACTATCTGGTTTGGAAGACGGCGCACAGCTCGCGCCCGCCGCGAGTGAAGCTTTGGTTGGGCAAGTGGTAGACGAAAAAAGCATCTTAGCGGCCATGAATGCAGCCGCGGATGCTGCGTCGGTGCAGGGCGATGCGGCGGCCGACACCGAGTACCGCAAGCAGTTGATTCGAACCCTCGGCGTCGACGTCGGGCTGCTCGCGCTGGCCCGCGCTCAAGGTCAGGGGGAGAGATAAGCGATGAAAACCATCAATGTCACCATCAACGGTGAAGCATACGAGGAGAATGTTCCAGAGCGTATGCTGCTGGTCGACTTCATTCGCGATCACGTCGGATTGACTGGCACCCACGTCGGCTGCACCTATGAGGGCGTGTGCGGCGCATGCACGGTGCATCTCGATAACGAAGCAGTGAAAAGCTGTTTGATGCTTGCTGTGCAAGCCGACGGCCACGAGATCACTACCGTCGAGGGGCTTGCGCGCGATGGGTTGACCCCCTTACAGGCTGCCTTTCGCGATAAACATGCGCTGCAATGCGGTTATTGCACGCCAGGGATTTTGATGAATATGAGCGAATTTCTAGAGAAATACCCGGCACCGAGCGATGAGGAGATCCGTGCAGCCTTGATTGGCAATCTCTGCCGCTGTACCGGCTATGTACACATTGTTAAAGCGGTGCGCACCGCCATCGAAACGACAAAGGGGTAGAGGATGGCCGCAACTATGGATACCGCTGAGTGGATGGGAAACCGGCTTCCCCGTAAGGAAGACCATCGTTTGATTACCGGCAAGGGCAAGTACATTAGCGATTTCGTATTGCCTGGCATGTTGCACGCCGTCTTTGTCCGCAGTGATTACGCTCACGCAAAAATCTTAGGCGTCGACAAATCTGAAGCGGAAGCCATGCCTGGAGTGGTGGCGGTATATTCTGGCGAAGACTTTAGAGATGTTCTCAAGTCGATGAAACAGCCGGTCTTGGTACCTAATCTGCCGGCCAAATATCCAGACTACCCGCCGATTGCCAACGACAAAGTCAAATTTCATGGCGAACCCGTGGCGGTGGTGGTGGCGCGCGATCGTTATGTTGCCGTAGATGCGGCTGAGTTGGTCGTCGTCGACTATGAGGAACTCGAACCGGTACTCGATCCAGAGGCCGCCATGACCCCCGACTCACCGCTGGTGCATGAAGAGGACGGCACGAATGTCATTTTTGAAATGACATTCACCGGAGGTGAGACGGCCGAAGAGCAAGCGGCGAATGCGAAGAAAGTCGATGAAGTGTTCGCCAACGCCGATGTCGTGCTGAGCGAGCGCTTTCGCTGTCATCGTACCGGCATAACGCCGATGGAACCGCGTGGTGTGTTGTGTGAATGGTCAGAGACCGATGGCTTGACGGCGTATATCACGACGCAACGCCCACATATCGATCGCCTGGCGCTCATTGATATTCTCGATATCCCCGGCGAAAAAGTTCGCGTGATCGCGCCGCGCGATCAGGGTGGTGGCTTTGGTGTGAAGGCCCCTTTCTTTCGCGAGAACGTCATTATTTCCCACCTGGCCATAGTTCTCGATCGACCCGTGCGCTGGATTGAATCGCGTTATGAGAGTTTGATGAACGTCGGCCAGGAGCGCGACCAGATCAATGACCTCGACATTGCAGCGACTAAGGATGGCAAGTTACTCGCGCTTCGTAATCGGGGTATTGCCGATAACGGCACGGGCCAAACCGGTGTGTATTGGGGCTTCGTGATGGCCTTTCTCGGGCAAGTGGAGTTGCCCAACGGTTACACCTGGGAAATGGCTGACGTGAGTCTGAAATCAGTCACCACCAACAAAGCATGTTTAACGCCGTCGCGCGCGTTTGGTCATTTCCCCACGCGTTTCGCGATGGAACGGGCGGTGGATATGGTGGCCCACAAAATCGGGATGGAACCGAGTGATTTGCGGCGCAAGAATCTGGTGCCTGAGCTTCCCTATACCACGGTCACTAACGAATATTTTGATAGCGGTGACTTCCTTAAGGTTTGGGAGAACCTCATGAGTCATGTCGATCTTGAGGCCTTTCGCAAGGAACAAGAACAAGCAAGAAGCACAGGAAAGTACCTTGGTATCGGATTCGCGACCGGCGTTGAGTTGTCTGGCGTTGCTTCTGAGTTAATGGTGCCGATGGAGAATCAGCCCGGTTACGGCGCGGCTTCGATACGGATTGACCCGCGCGGCAAGGTTCAGGTTTACGGTGGCGATGCACCTCAAGGCCAAGGCCACGAAACTACCGTGCCACAGGTCGTCGCGTATGAACTGGGGATATCACCGAATGATGTTGTAACGACGACCGGTGATACGGGCACCACACCTTTTGGCTCCGGCACCATTGGCGCGCGCGCGGGATCATACTTTGTCAGTGCGGTTGCCGAGGCCTGCGGAGAAATCAAGGACAAGATTGCCCGGATCTTAGCCCACGACCTCAAGCTCGATGGCACCACTGCCGAAGATTTCGTATTTGCCAATGGCATGGTCAGTTATAAGCCTGATCCTGAGCAAAGGAAAACTTTCCGGGAGGCCGCGGAAAGGATCATTATGTGGCCGATAGACATGCCCGATGGCGAAGTCGGGGGGTTGGAGGCAACCGCGTTTTTCGAAGCGGCCAAGCCCATGATCTGTTTCAATGCCGACTGCTGTATCGTCGAAGTCAACGCTAAAAATGGCGAATACCAGGTATTGAAATGGGTGACCTCCGAAGATGTCGGTAATGTCATCAATCCGCAGATCGTCGATGGACAGATGCACGGTGCCATCGTGCAAGGTTTGTCGAACGCGC
>JBCCEV010000102.1:0-16015 GCA_039030125.1 Pseudomonadota bacterium
GACAAACAGACGGCGCTTGCTAATAGGCGCGCGCGGAAATCCTACGGGTTCGCCTTCGAAGACGATGACCTCGGGGATCAGTGCTTTGCCCGCGTACCAATATGTTTGGCCTTTGGCACCGCCCACCAGTGGTGGCGCCCAATTCTCGCGATCGGGGCGCCATTGCGCATGGGTGGAACCCAGAAACGGCCCGCGATGAATAACTTTCCAATTGCCCCAGGTCAGCATGGGGTCACCCGCGCCCCAGGCATCCGATAGATTGATGTTCATGCCCGGCATGTAGGGTTCGAATCGTTGATTGGCTGGGAAACGGCGCACGCGTTTGAAGTTGGGAAGATAGCCCCACAACTCCGGGATCTCTCGTTGGTCATAGTGCCAGTGGCTTAAAAACGCGGAGCCTTTCACGTCGAACGTGTGGGTGAACCAAACCACCTGCAATCGTGTTTTGTCCTCGTGACCTTTGAGGTACGGACCTCCGGCATCGGGGTGGACAAGGCCGGTGCATTGCTGCTCGCCCCATACGAAATCGTACTCGTAACTCTTCTCGCCCGCTTGATTGGAGACCACGCAGGGGATGGGGTACATGGCTTTATCATGGCGCCCCCAGCTTAAGGTGATATTGGCGATGGCCTCATTGCCGCTTTGAACGTTTGGAAACGGTAAGCCTCCGATCCAAGGTTGACCGTCCTTGGTGTAGACGTTGCCCACCTCGTCAAAACGCGCCTGCCCCTGATTTTTGAGCGTTGCATCGAAGAAGTAGGGTGGATACATGGTTTCAACATCGGTCACGCCGGGCTGAATAAAGAAGGTCCGCTGATCTTGCTTCACTTCCTGATAAACAATGGGGTCAAGCAGGTCTTGGATCAGATCGACATTATCTGCATCAATCACATCGCCAACCTTGATATTGCCCCGGGTAAAGGTTTCGATATCGAGCAGTTCCTCGGGATAGGCCTTGGTGATATCCGCACTTGCTGAAATCTCCGGCCAAAGTGCCGTCAGCACCCCAGCACTACCGAGGCCGCGCGCCGTTTTCTCCAGAAAAACGCGTCGCGAGAAGTCGAAGTCGTAGCGTTTGATGTGCACGCTTATCTCCCGAATAGCCAGCGTGTTTGAGGATCTCGCGTTGCATGCGCTTAAGCAAGCGTGTTCGACGCGAGCCCATTTGCTCGCTAGGATCGTCGGTAATCTGACGCCGCACGCCCAGGAGAGCGCATGATCAAACCGATCATCTCTGCCGACTCACATGTCGCAGAGCCGCCCAATTGCTATACCGACTTTATCGAGCCGAAGTTTCGAGATCGCGCGCCCCGGATGGTCCACGACGAGAAGCGTGGCGATGTTTTCAGGATCCAGGGCAGCAAAACACCGATCCCCCTATCTTTGATTTCGGCGGCGGGTAAGGCCCCGGAAGAATTGTCGGTCAAGGGCGCAAAATTTGAGAAGCTCCATCGTGGTGGCTGGGATCCTCATGCCCGGATCGCAGATCAGGATCGCGATGGTATCGCCGCCGAGGTGATCTACCCCTCAGTGGGGATGGAGATCTGCAACCATGTCGATGGCGAGTACAAGCAAGCCTGCATGGAGGCCTATAACCGTTGGCTCCTGGAATACTGCGCGCCCTATCCCGAGCGTTTGATCGGTCTCGCCCAATGTGCGGTGCAATCAACGGCCCAAGGCATCAAGGAACTCGAGGCCGTACAAGCCGCCGGCTTCAAAGGCGTAATGCTGCCCGGGCTGCCGAGTACCAAAGAAGATTGGTGCGATCCGGTCTTTGATGAGTTTTTTGCCGCCGTGGTCGAACTCGATCTGGTCGCTAGTTTTCATATTCTTACCTCTGGCGAGGGACTAGGACAAAGGTTTCGTGGCTCCAAAATCAATGCCTTCATGTCGGTCGTGCGCGGCAATCAGGAATTGATGAGCATGTTCGTTTTTGATGGGGTCTTCATGCGCCATCCAAAGCTTAAAATCGTCTCGGTCGAAGCCGACGGTGGATGGATCCCGCATTTTATGTATCGTATGGACCATGCTTATCAACGGCATCGTCACTGGATGAAGGGTCGCGAGCTGGAGCGCACCCCAAGTGAGTATTTTCGCGAACACATCTACTTCACGTTTCAAGATGATTACACGGCCTTCGCTTTTAAAGACCATGTCAATATCGAACGTATGATGTGGGCTAATGATTACCCGCATTCGGATTCGACTTGGCCTTGGTCTCAAGACGTGATCGCCGAGCAAACGGCACACATGAGCGAGAAGGAAAGAAACTTGGTCCTTCACGACAATGTCGCCTCGCTGTACAAGCTCGACACCTCAACGCTGAAAGCCGCCGCCTGATCGAGAACCCCCATGCCTGAAGTTGATGTGCTGGCCGCGAGCGATCTCGGCCCCAACGAAGTCACGTTGATTGAAATCGATGGACACCCAGCAATCGCGCTCTACAACCTTGATGGCGAGTTTTTCGCCACCGACGATCTTTGTTCTCATGGCGATGCGTCACTCGCTGAAGGAGACATCGAAGATGGCGAGATCCTATGCCCTTTTCATTTAGGGAGTTTCGATATTCGCACCGGTGAGGCGCGCCAGGCACCTTGTATAACGCCGATCCGTACCCATCCTGTGAAGGTTGAAGGCGACCGCATCATATTGGTGCTGGAAGACTAAACGCGGTTTCAAAAATTGCGCAAAATGCATGCGGATCGGTGAAAAGCGCAGCGGCGCGGTCAAATGCGCGAGGGATCGGCGCGCGTTTGCCAAGCACAGCGGGTCCAAACACCGACGTTGAGACTGACTCCAGAACATTCTCGACCTAGGGCTCTTCCAAAATGGAACGGAGCAAGGGATACTTCCGCGTGTGTCGGGTAATTGAAAGGAGGTGATCCAATGTCTAGTGAGATTAACCGAGTTTTCACGATAACTTTGGATCGTAAAGACAAGTTGGGGGCTTTTAGCTAAGCGTCTGCTGTCGGATGATTCCAGAGATCGGGAATGACTCGATCTCACGAGAGGGCCGCTTCGCGGCCCTCTTTTTTTGCGGCTTAAATTCCTCTGTTTTGTAATACTCCGGGCCTTCGGAGGTTCCCGTTGATCATGTTTTTGCAATCTTTGGTGCGCATTGGACTTGTTGTCCTAGCGTTCAACGCGATGGCAGTTGAGGGTTTGCCTGATTTCGAGGCGGACCGGGCGGCGACGCTCGAAGATGCGCTGCACGGCGGCCATCTGTACCCTCGGTTCGGCGGCTCCGGATATGAGTTTCCCACGGCAACAATGGCCGACTGGAACGCCGACGGGCTCATTGATCTGATCGTGGGCTACAACATGCGCGATCCCGATCTGATCAGAATGGTCGTCTATCTGAATATCGGGCAAGGTGGCGCGCCCGCTTTTACTGGCGACCCCTCGCACGCATTCTTCGTGGCGGCCCGCCGGCATGGTCAAAGCGAGACTAGGATCTTCGAGGATCTGGGGTTCCATGAACCTGCTCGTGAACACAAATTCATGACCTTCGTTCCGACGGTGGTCGATGTTAACGGCGATGGTCTGTTCGATATATTGGCGTATGAAGGCGTGCGCGATGTCGATCAACAACGAGGACAGTGGTTGTTGCTCAATCGCGGGGAGATCGGCGCGCCAAAGTTCACTGCTTTCTATCTGCACAGCCGCGAGCACCTCGATAAATTGCCGCCGGGGGCGTATATCGAGCTACTGAGACTTTACTTGGGTACCCCCAAAGGCGAGCGTTCGAGTTTCGCCGCGCTGTCGGTGACGGATTGGAATTCGGATGGCGCGCTTGATCTCGTCTACTCCGGAACCCAGACGGCCGTCGCCTTCGGCCGCACGACAGCATCTGGAGGCTGGGGCGCGCAGAGCGACCATTGGGAGATCCAAATGCCGACGGGCAGTGACGGGTTCGGACGTGAGCCGCATTTGGTGGCGGCCGACTTCGATGGTGATGGGATCAATGAACTCGTGTCAGCCAGCACGCGCAGTTCAGCTTTATACAGGGGTGGCGGACATTTCAGTTTGTTTGTGCGAGACGCTGAATCTCAACGGTTCGTGCTCAAACAAGCCAATCTTTTCACGCTGAACTCAAAGAAAAACCCCTGGGTATTCCCAGACTGGCAATATCCTTGGTACATGGCGAGGAACGGTTGGTGGCATCCTCGAATTGCGGCGCTCGACGTCAATGACGACGGCAAGATCGACATTGTCGCTGGATGGGGTGGTGGTAACGATCAGAAGCAGTACGGTGACAGGATCTATACCTACCTCGGGCGCTAGGGACCCGGTGCAGCTAATGACTTTTGGTCAGTTTCTCTAGGCGGATCCTGCGTAAATCGCTCTCTTTTTGTAACAGCGCATCAATGTTTTCGGACTGCAACGGCGCGGAAAACCAGTAGCCTTGGGCATTAGCACATTTTAGCGCCTTCAAGCGCTCGGCCTGATCAGATGATTCCACCCCCTCGGCGACCACCTTCATCGAGAGGTTATCTGCCAGTGAGATCATCGCATCGACGATCCGCGCGTTATCGGGTGAAACATCAAGCGAGGTAATGAAGCTCCGGTCGATCTTGATGGCGTCGTAGGGAAATTCGCGCAAATAGGATAGGGAGGAGTAACCTGTCCCGAAATCGTCCAATTCCAATTTCACCCCGATGCTGCGCAACGTCTCGAGCTCGGTAAGAACTTCTGCGTGATGTTCCAGTAGCGCGTTTTCCGTGATTTCGAGTCGCAAGTTGCGCGGGTCTAAACCCGTGCGCTCCAAAACTGCAATGGTGTTGTCGGCAAAATTGGGCAGCGAGAACATGTGGCTCGAAATATTGACGCTCACACTGAGATCTTTAAGCGAACTAAAACGTTCTTGCCAATCGAACAACTGTTCGCAGGCGGCCGTTAATGTCCACCACGTAATTGGAGCGATGGTGCCGATTTCTTCGGCGATCGGAATAAAGTCTTCCGGTGGAATAAGGCCCCGTTCAGGATGTTGCCAGCGCAGTAGCGCCTCGAAGCCGATAAGCTGCATCGTTTCAAGTGAAACGATGGGCTGGTAGTCGACGCTCAGTTCCTCGCGCATCTCAACGCCCCGGATCCCCGCTTCCAGTTCAAGCTTTGTAACCGCGAGTTCGTGCATTTCCGCATCGTAGATGGCGTAGTCACTGCTTTGTGTTTCCTTGATGCGGTACATCGCAAGGTCCGCATCACGCAGTACTTCTTCGACGCTATCGTACTTGGGCCGGCTGACCGCGATACCGATGCTCGCACCGACCTGAATTTCCTTACCGCGGATCACGAAGCGCTTGGCAAACAGTTCGTTGATCCGTTGCGCGATGAGGCGCGCTTGTTCATCACTGATCACATCGGCGGCTAGAATCGCAAACTCGTCACCGCCCAGGCGCGCGATGGAATCGCTGGGCCGCAAGAATTTGCTCAGCCGATGCGCGACGCCAATGAGCAGATCATCGCCGTAGGCATGTCCAAGGCTATCGTTGATGCGCTTGAATTTATCGAGGTCGAGAAACAACACGGCAAATCCGCGGCTCGTATCCCGTTGGTACTGTTTCAACGCGATTTGCAAGCGGTCAAGGAACAGGTGGCGATTGGGGAGCGAGGTTAGCGGATCGTGTAGCGCTTCGTGTACGAGTTTTTCCTCGGCTTCCTTACGCGAGCGAATATCGGTCATCGATCCCGCCATTCTGCTCGGTTGTCCCCCGGCATCGCGAATGACCACGCCACGCGCCAGCACCCAATTAATTTTCCCAACGGCGTCGTGAATGCGGTGTTCGTGCTCAAAGTGCTCGGTGGATCCGGCCAAGTGCGCTTTTAAAGCGGCATCAAACCCGTCTTTGTCGTCCTCGTGGATGCGATTGAGCCACGTACTGATCTGACCCGTATGAGCAACCGGCAGACCGAGGATGTCGTACCAGCGCGGTGAGTAGTAAACCTGACCGGAAGTAAGGTTCCAATCCCAAACGCCGTCGCTAGCGCCAGCGACGGCCAAGGCGTAGCGTTCCTCGCTTTCGCGTAACGCGCTTTCCGCTTCGTGCCGAGCGATGGCGTATCGGATTGAGCGAGGCAGCAGCGCATCACTCATTTCACCTTTAATCAAATAGTCCTGCGCGCCGAGCGCGACGGCTTTGGTCGCCAGGGATTCATCTTCTAGATTAGTCAGAATGATGACCGGTACGTGGGGCGCGGCGACATTAAGTTGTTCAAGATTTGATAAGCCGCGACCGTCGGGAAGCGAAAGATCGAGCAACACGACATCGTATTCTTCCTCAACCGCGCGGACCATGCCATCAGCGAGGCAGGAGACATGTTCGATTTCAAAACCGCACTCGCGGTGGCGGTTCAGGGTTTCTTCGGTGAGGGTCGCCTCGATTGAGTCATCTTCAATCATCAAAACATGTAAAGCGTGCCTATCCAAAGCAATTACACTCCGTTCGATGCCGCCAGCAAATTAATCGTCGGTTTGATCTCGGCGCTTGGAAGATCGATGAAGAATGTGGACCCAGTGCCGAGCTCCGATTCCGCCCAGATTTCCCCCCCGTAACGTTCAACAATGCGCCTACACAATGCCAAACCCGTGCCGCTGCCCGGGTAGTTCTGGTCAAGTCGAGTGCCGAGCGTAAAGATCTGTTCGAGCGCTTCAGGCCGCATTCCGATACCTTTATCAGCCACGCCGATTTGACAACGGCCATTGGCTTTCGAAGCCGAGATTTTGATCTTGGGTTTTTGCTCAGAGAATTTGAGCGCGTTGGCGATCAGATTTTGAAAAACATGTCGAAGCGGCGCGGCATGCGCCTGCACCTGAGGTAACTCGCTGCTGGTTATTTTTGCTTTTGTGCGTTTGATGTCCTCACGTAAAAACGAGCAGGCTTCCTGTAAGCACCGTGAGAGATCAACCGGCTCGGGCGACGCCGTGTTGCGGCAGGCACGGATATAGTCGGTTAGACCCTTTAGGATTGTTGAAGCGCGCTCAGCGCTCGCACCGAGTTGATCGGCCAGCACGGCCGTGCGCGAGGGATCTGTACTGTCAGAGGCAACGAGTTTCGCAAGGCGCGCGCATTGTTGAAGGGGGGCTTTGAGATCGTGTGAGACGACATATTCAATCTCATCGAGGTCATCGAACGCCGTCGGATCGGCGATGACGTCGGCGCGCTCGCCAGAGACCCCTGAGCTGTCGCTCGCATCGTGCAGGCGCAAAATTTCCGCGACGGTATCGGCCAGCGCCGCATATCCCTCGATCGAGGAAGCGACGATGGCGGTAAGGTCTGCGATGCAGGGAATGGCGCTGCTCGCGAGTGCGGCATCCTCAAGGACAATGGCGGGGATATCGTGCCAATGTGCTCTGAGCGCGGGCCACAAATCACCAAAAGCAATCCAGTCGGGTGCGGAGGAAACCAAGAGGATACTGGGTTGGCATTCACTGACGCTGCGCATTAGAGAGGCAACATCGGTGACTGTGACCACGCGGCTCTCTGGCCAGCGGGCGCGCAAGACGGCATGAACGAGATCCGAGCTCGCGGCCGTGCCCGGGCATAGCAAAAATGTGGTGTTGTCTGGCTCGCTCACCATAGGAGTGCGGGCCCATAGGATTTAAGCACCCGCGGAGAACGTCCCGAATTGAGCTGCTCCGGCATATCTTGTGTTTCACGGCGTTTGGAGCCCCATATATGGTAGGCACACCCCGCTCAAGAATCAATGGGTTAGCATGCCGATCTGCCGTCGCATAGGGTTTGCGCACCATTTCGGGTTAGCCTACGCACTGGCAGTCGGGGGAGTGGCGCGATCGTGTGCCCAGGCCCGCACAAGACGGTTTTCATTGATTAAATTAAAGGTGCCATGACAGAGCCGGCGCGCAAGCATGACTACGCCGTCGATATGCAGCGGGAAAAATGGGTCTTACTCGGGCGGGCGATTAAGGCCTCAACCCTGCCGACGTTGCTCGTAGGCTCCATTTACGCAGCATTTTTTACCCGCTACGGAGAAATCTCCCTCACCTGGGTCTGGTGGCTTGCCCTAGTGCTTATTCTGGCTTTGCGCTGGTGGTCGGTGGGGTGGGCCGGAACGCCTGGCTCGGCCGGGTTTCTCTCGCGCCAACAGATAGTCTTCGGGTTGCTGACGGCGACCGGGATCCTGTGGGGACTTGCACCGGTCGCCATTAATCATTTGGTCAGCCAGGATCTGGTCACCATCTCGATCCTGTTTGCGACCGGTATTGGAATCGCGGCCTTTGGCTCATACCCCATCAGCGTCGGAGCCTGCGCGGCGGTATCGCTGCCGGTTGCCGGGATGTGTTTGTTTGTATTGGTTACCAACGACAGCCCAGCCTATATCGCCTTGGCGCTGGCACTGATGCTGATGTACGCCCATCAATTTCTGGTTGTGGGGCAGACGGTCGAAATCCTCGAGCGGGAAATGCGCTTACGCGTCGAGAACGCGGTGTTGGCGGATAAGGTAAGAGCGGAGGCCGACCACACTGCGGCCGAGCTCGATCGTAGGCTCGATCTGGAGCGCGATCTTCGCGCCGCCCGCGACCGTGCCGAGAAATTATCAGCGACCGACGCATTGACCGACATCGCCAATCGCCGCTACTTCGATAGGCAGCTCAAAGACGAGATATCGCGCGCCTTTCGAGACCGCTCGCCGCTGTCGCTGATTATTTGCGACATCGATCATTTCAAGCAATATAACGACCATTACGGGCACCCCGCGGGCGATGAATGCTTAAAGCAATTTGCCGCAACGCTGCACGGTTTTTCCCGGCGCGCGGGTGATGTCGCCGCGCGCATTGGTGGCGAAGAGTTCGCCCTATTATTGCCGCACGCCAACCGGGCGGCCGCCTTGGCGATTGGCGAGCAGGTGCGCGCCGGTATCGAGACGCTAAATATCCCCCACGCAGGATCCGCTACGAACGAGTGGGTGACAGCAAGTTTTGGTGTCGCGACGATGCCCGAAGGACAGCTAATTTCCCCGGCTGACTTGATCGCCGCCGCCGATCAGGCGCTTTATGTTTCTAAAGAGGAAGGTCGCAACCGGGTCACCGCCGGTGAGGTTGTGGTTTCGCAAGCGGTAGTCGAAACGACCTCCTAGCGTCGAACTTATCACGGTTTCCTCGGCGCCAAGCGTGTAAAGTGATTGAATAATCCCGTGTTCGCGTGCACTAAACGCGAGCCTCAGAGAAGCGGAGATGAGCCCTCAATGAACCTACTACTTATGCTATTCCTAATTGGCGCCACCGCAACGGCAATAACCTATCTGCAACTCTCGCTGGCGGTGGCGACAGTGGTGGCGGCGGTATCGCTGTACTTCATCGGTTGGTTCGCCTCCGGTTACCTCTCGGGCGCGGTGATGTACCTTGCGTGGATTGGCTGGTTATTTTTACTTGGCCTCAACGTTCGCTCGCTGCGCCAACGATTCGTCACCGGACCTGCTTTTGAATTATTTCGCGAAGCCGCGCCTAGCATGTCGCGCACCGAGCGCGATGCACTGGAAGCGGGCACCGTGTGGTGGGACGCGGAGCTTTTTTCAGGGGCGCCAAACTGGCAGCGTCTGCTCGCAACGCCCAAACCTGAGTTAAGCGGTGAAGAGGCGGCATTCCTCGCCAACGAAGTCGAACAACTTTGTTCGATGGTAGATGAATGGCAAGCCAGTATGGATGGGCACCTTGCCGATGAGGTGTGGCGGTTTATCAAAGACTCGGGGATCCTCGGGATCATCATTCCCAAGGCCTACGGCGGCAAGGAATTCTCGGCCTACGCCCATTCACAAATCATGACCAAAATCGCCTCACGGTCTGGAACCGCGGCAGCGACCTGCATGGTCCCAAATTCATTAGGCCCGGCCGAGTTATTGCTCCGCTATGGCGAACAAGCGCAGAAAGACCACTATTTGCCCAAGCTCGCCTCCGGCGAGCACATACCCTGTTTTGGCCTCACCAATCCGTTGGCCGGATCGGACGCCGCCAACATTCCAGATTTTGGCGTGGTCTGTCGTGGGGTTCACGAGGGCGAAGAAGTACTCGGGATCCGAGTGACGTTCGAAAAGCGCTACATCACGCTCGGTCCTATCGCGACCGTGTTGGGCGTGGCGTTTCAATTGCAGGATCCCGAAGGGCTGCTTGGAGAAGAGGGTTGCGAAGGGATCACCTTGGCTTTGATCCCGGCCGAACACCCGGGAATAGAAACCGGGCGGCGGCACTTCCCCTCACGTCAACCGTTTCAAAACGGGCCGCTTAACGCACGCGACGTTTTCATTCCCATATCCTGGGTTATCGGCGGTCAGGCGCGCTGCGGTAATGGTTGGCGAATGCTGATGAACTGCCTGGCGGCGGGCCGCTCGATTTCACTGCCGGCCGGCAGCACCGGTGCATTAAAACTCAGCGCTTATACCAGCGGTCTGTATTGCGGGATCCGCAAACAATTCAACGTCACGATCGGTAACTTCGAAGGGATCCAGGAGCGTCTCGCGCGGTTGGCGGCGGAGACCTACGTTGTAGATTCCGCACGCCGCTTAACGGCAAGCGCGCTTGATGCGCATGAGGAGCCGTCGGTGATTTCCGCTTTGCTGAAATACCAAGCGACCGAAAGAATGCGCAATGGCGTCATCGATGCGATGGACGTGCACGGTGGCCGCGGGGTTTGTGACGGCCCGAGTAATTATCTGTATCAGGCGTATGCCGCAGCGCCTGTATCGATCACCGTTGAAGGTGCAAACATCCTGACCCGTTCGTTGATTGTCTTTGGTCAAGGCGCGGTGCGCTGTCACCCGTGGGTGCTTAAAGAAATCGACGCGGCAGAACAAGGCAGGGACGGACTGGCGGCTTTCGACGCTGCCATCCTCGGGCATGTGGGTCACGTGTTGAGTAATGCCTCGCGCGCGCTGGTGCGCGGCGTTACCGGTGGGGTCCTCGGTTCCGATCCATCGGTTGGCGAAGTGAATTACTGGTACGCGCAGCTCGAGCGAGCAAGTGCCGCATTCGCCTTTACCGCCGATGTTGCGATGGCACAGCTTGGCGGAGCGCTAAAGCGCAAGGAAATGCTATCTGGGCGGCTGGCCGATATATTCTCCGAGCTCTATCTTTTAAGTGCGGCTTTGAAGCGGTTTGAGGATGGCGCGCGCAACGCCATCGAATTGCCGATCATTGAATACACGATGACCCGGGGACTTTATGAGATTGAGCAGCGTTTGGACGAGATCACTCGCAATCTGCCGAACCGCTGGTTGGCGTCGCTGTGCCGATTCGTCATTTTCCCGTTGGGCCGACGTGCCCGCCCGGTATCCGATCGTCAAACCAGCGCGGTGGCCCGCCAGCTCGTGGACTCAGAGGATTTTCGCAACCTCTTATGTGACGGTATTTATCTTAACGATGACCAAGATGACGCGGTGGGCTGCCTGGAGCATGCGCGACGACTAATCGTGCTCACAAAAGACCTCGACGATCGCCTTATGGCTGCCATCAAGGAAGGCCGTATCGCCGCCTTTGGCGCCGATGTGGTGAGCGCAGCGGTCGATGCGGACGTGCTCACCAGCGATGAGGCTGAACTCCTCAACGAGATGCGCGCGGCGCTGCGCCGTGCGATTGATGTTGATGAATTCGATGCTGATGAGCTTTGGTCGTCACGCGCGGCAACCTTACAAACCGCAGATGCGGCTTAAGGGGGCGAGCGCACCAGGGAAGACGCCGCAGGCAGGAGCACAATCGCAAAACGAGCGGCTTGATGTTGTCGATGTTGACGACAAGGTCATCGATCAAGCCAAGCGCGGGGAGATCCATCGCCTGCGGCTTCGCCATCGTGCCGTCCATATGTTGGTCTTCAACCGTCAGGGTCGTTTATTTGTTCAACAACGGGCGTTGGCGAAAGACAGCTTCCCAGGCTACTGGGACACCAGTGCTGCTGGCCATCTCGACGCTGGTGAAACCTATGATCAGGCGGCCCGCCGAGAGCTTAGTGAGGAGCTGGGTTTGCAGGCGAGCCTGGAAAAGGTCGGCAGGCTTGAGGCAAGCGCCGCGACCGGCTTCGAGTTCGTCAATGTCTACCGGGCTGTCACCGACCAAACGCCGGTGCCCGCGAAAGACGAAATCATGGCCACCCGCTGGTTTGAAATTACGGCCTTGGGCGATGAAATGGACCGGGGTTTGATGCCGTTCACCCCAAGCTTCCGGGTCATTTTCGCGCGGTTTGTCGCGTGATCACGATTGCGGTCATTGACGATCAGCGGTTGGTGCGCCACGCCATCTCCAGCCGTCTAAAGGCGGTCGATGATTTCTCGGTGATTGCCGAAGGTGAAAGTGGCGAGGTGGCCCGCGAGATCGCCGCCGAGCAGCATCCTCAAGTGATGTTGATGGACCTCAATATGCCTGGGATCGGCGGCATTGAAGCCACCCGCCGGATTGCGGCGGCGCATGCGCAGGTGCGCATTATCGGTCTTTCGATGTATGTCAAAGGCCCTTACCCAAAATGGTTCTTGCAAGCCGGTGGCGCCGGTTACGTTAGCAAGAATGCCCACACTGAAGAGTTGGTAAAAGCGATCCGGATCGTCGAAAGCGGCGAGTTGTATATTTCGCCGGATGTCGCCAACTTTCTTGCGCTGAACGATTCGCAACGGATTGTGCGCAACGGTATCGATGACCTGTCGCCACGTGAAGTACAGGTCATGAGGCTGATTTGTGAAGGGTTGAATATGGATGATATTGGTGGCCGCTTGTCGCTGAGCGCGAAAACGGTGGCGCATCACCGCCGCCAGCTCTTGGCTAAGCTGCGAGTTGACAACGATGTGCAGCTCGCGCGTTTAGCCATCGATCAAGGTCTCGTCGATATGGAGGCGACCACCGGGAATTAGTGGTGCGCTGGCGTCGAAGCGGCATTAAGATCCGCTAATGCCAGTACCGGTAACTTTCGATCCTGATTGCGCGGCATGTCCGCGGCTTGCCGATTATCTCAACGAGTGCCGGACAAAGCAGCCCGATTACCATGCCGCGCCAGTTGCGCCATTTGGCGTTCGATCGCCGGGCTTACTGATTGTGGGTTTGGCCCCCGGTTATCATGGCGCCAATGCCACGGGCCGGCCGTTTACGGGCGACTACGCAGGCGAGCTGCTCTACCAAACGCTACACGCCTTTGGGTTTTCGACTGCCCCGATCTCGGTTTCACAACGCGATGGTCTCCAGTTGACCGATTGCCGCATCACCAACGCTGTTAAGTGCGTGCCCCCGCAGAACAAGCCAACGAACGATGAGATAAAGCGATGCAATCGCTTCTTGAAAAGCGAAATTATCGCGCTGCGCGAGGACACGATGATCTTGGCCTTGGGCAAGATCGCGCACGACAGCGTCCTGCGTGCCTTGGACCTTCGTTTGTCGCGTTATAAATTCGCCCATGGTGCGTTTCATGATCTTGACGGCCGCAAACTTATCGACTCCTACCATTGCAGCCGATACAACACGCAAACCGGGCGCCTAACGCGCGAGATGTTCGAATCGGTGTTCGCAACCATCGCCCAGAAATTGGGTCGCGCGCAGTGAACACCCCAGACCAAATTCGCGAGCGGCTTAAGGAATTACCCCATGCACCCGGCGTCTACCGGATGTTGGATGCGCGTGCCGATGTGATCTACGTGGGTAAGGCGCGAAATCTCCGCAAACGAGTGAGCAGTTACTTCACTAAGCAATCTGGGGTGACGCCCAAGGTGCGGGCCATGGTGGCAGCCGTCGATGAGATCGAGATCACCGTGACCAGCAACGAGGGTGAGGCGCTACTGCTTGAAAGTAATTTAATTAAGGAATTGAAACCGCGCTATAACGTCGTGCTGCGGGACGACAAGAGTTATCCATACATCTACGCGGCGGTCGAACACGAATTCCCGCGGTTGCGGTTTCACCGCGGGGCGCGTCGTGGGAAAGGCCGCTATTTCGGTCCCTTCCCATCCGCTGGGGCGGTGCGCGACACGTTGAATCTTCTGCAGAAGCTCTTTTTGATCCGGCAATGCGAAGACACATTTTTCAAAAACCGTTCGCGGCCTTGTTTGCAGTATCAGATCAAGCGCTGCACCGCGCCATGCGTGGGTGAGATAGATAGTGAGTCCTATCGGCGAGATGTTGATCACGCCATGTTGTTCCTTGAAGGCCGCAGCGAGGAAGTGGTTGAGTATCTGGTAACTCACATGAATGCTGCCTCTGAGGCTTTGGAATTTGAGCGCGCCGCGCGTTTACGTGATCAAATTCAGCAGCTCCAGCGGGTGCGCTCTGAACAGAACGTATCGACGGGCGAAGGAGAATTTGACGTTATCGCCTGCGAGTCGCGAGGCGCCTTATCGGCGGTGCAAGTATTTTTCGTGCGATACGGTCGGATCCTCGGCAATAAATGTTTTTTTCCCGCTCACACCGATGGGCTGGTCGCCGCAGAGGTGCTTAACGCATTTCTGGGGCAGTTTTACTTATCGGGAAACCGTGACCGTGATTTACCCCCGACGATTATCGTGAGCGAGCAGATCGAAGACGAAGAACTATTCATCGCCGCCCTCGGCGAACGCCGCGGCAAGCCCGTGGCGATTAAGACCAATGTTAGGGGTGAGCGTGCCAAATGGATCAAAATGGCACGCGATAATGCTACCGTGGCCCTCGAACAGCGATTGTCGTCGGCATCAGACTATGCGCGCCGTATTGCGGCATTAGGAGAGTTCCTCTCGTTCGACGAACCGCTTGAACGGCTAGAGTGCTTTGACATTAGTCACTTATCCGGAGAGTCGACGGTTGCATCCTGCGTGGTGTTTGGGGAGGAAGGCGCTAAGAAATCCGACTACCGGCGCTTCAACATAAAAAATGCCGGCGCGGGTGACGACTATGCCGCGATGGACGAGGCGCTTTTGCGCCGTTACCGTCGATTGAAAGAAGAGGATGCAAAGTTGCCGAGTGCGATTTTGATTGATGGCGGTAAGGGTCAAGTATCGCGTGCGATAAAGGTGCTCGAAGAACTTCAGCTTGAGGATATCCCGGTGATTGGTATTGCGAAGGGTCCGTCCAGACGTCCAGGGTTGGAAACCTTGGTCTTGGCGCAAAAGAATTTAGAGAAACATCTGCATTCGGATTCTCCCGCGTTACTTTTGCTCCAACAGATCCGCGATGAGGCGCATCGCTTTGCGATAGAAGCGCACCGAAAATCGCGCGCGAAGACCAGGACGCATTCAAGTCTGGAAGACGTCGAAGGGGTTGGCGCCAAGCGGCGGCAAAAGCTCATGCAACATTTTGGTGGCTTACAAGGGATCCAGCGCGCCGGCGTTGACGATTTACAACGTGTGCCTGGGATCTCACGGGCGCTCGCGGAAAAAATTTACGATGCCGTGAGGCGCTAACTCAGACGATGGTCACCACGCTCCCAAATCTATTGACGTTTGGCCGGATCGGCTTGATCCCATGCTTTGTTTTGTTTTTCTATTTGCCGTTCGATTGGTCGGCGTTCGCCGCCGGGACAATCTTTGGTGTCGCGGCAATTACTGATTGGTTGGACGGCTATTTGGCGCGCCGTCTTGATCAAACCTCGCCGTTGGGCGCCTTTTTGGATCCCGTCGCCGATAAATTAATGGTCGCAGTGGTCTTGATCATGTTGCTTGAGGCGAACCCTTCACAACTATTGGCGCTGCCGGCCGCCGTAATTATCGGCCGCGAAATTGCGGTTTCAGCGTTACGCGAATGGATGGCCGAAATCGGCGCGCGCGGCAAGGTGGCGGTCTCTTCATTGGGGAAAATCAAAACGGCTGCGCAAATGATTGCCTTGATACTCTTGATTGTCAGTCCCGGGTTGCCGTCCTGGTCCTATTGGCTGGGCCTCGCCGCGCTTTATCTTGCCGCCGCGCTGACGCTGTGGTCGATGCTTTTGTACCTCAAGGCGGCGTGGCCAGAGCTCTCGAAAGCCGAATAATTTCAACGGGTTTTCTTGACACCATTGCATCGCGAGCTAGAATCCTTGCTCTCTCTCGTGCGGGAATAGCTCAGTTGGTAGAGCACAACCTTGCC
>JBCCEV010000103.1:0-15934 GCA_039030125.1 Pseudomonadota bacterium
AAGCGATGAACCCCTCTGCAGCCATCAACCTGCTTGACTACAACACTCAAACGCTTGGCAAGTTTTTTACCGATCTCGGAGAACGCTCCTTCCGAGCGGAACAAGTTCTAAAGTGGATTCATCAAAAGCGCGTCACTGAATTCTCGCAGATGACCAATTTGAGCCAAGCTCTGCGCGCAAGCCTGGCTGAGAAAACCGAGATCCGCCCACCGCAGGTGATCCGCCGCCAAATTTCCTCCGATGGCACGCGCAAGTGGTTACTTGCAGTCGACGACGCCAATCAGGTGGAGACCGTTTTCATTCCCGAAAAAGACCGCGGCACTTTATGCATTTCATCCCAGGTCGGTTGTCCGCTCGATTGCCAATTCTGCGCAACGGCCAAGCAAGGCTTCAATCGAAACCTCTCGGCGGGCGAAATTATTGGCCAATTATGGCTGGCGGCGGCTGAACTCGAGCACGATCCTCATGCTGGCCGGCGCATAATCACCAACATTGTGATGATGGGTATGGGAGAGCCGTTGTTGAATTTTGACAACGTCACTTCGGCAATGAACCTGATGCTCGACGATAATGCCTACGGCTTGGGCAAGAAACGAGTGACCTTATCCACCGCAGGGATCGTTCCCGGGATAGACCGCCTGAAAGATAGTTGCCCCGTTAGTCTCGCCGTTTCCTTGCATGCCGCGCGCGATGAGCTTCGCGATGAAATTGTGCCGATCAATCGGAAATATCCCTTGGCTTCGCTCATGGCCGCTTGCCACCGCTACGCTGACGCGAACCCGCATAGCGAAATTACCTTTGAATACGTGATGCTTGATGGCATTAACGACACCTTGGCCGACGCTAAGCAAATTGTCCGACTTCTTGAAGGATTACCGGCGAAGGTCAACCTGATCCCTTTCAATCCGTTCCCGGGCGCCGCCTATCGCCGCTCTGACGACCGGGCGATCGACGCTTTTCGCGATCGTTTACTGCGATCGGGGACCCACACAATTACCCGCAAGACACGCGGCGACGACATTGACGCTGCCTGCGGTCAACTCGTTGGTAAAGTGCTCGCCAAGGGCGCCAAGCATCGCGCTAAGCAAGCGGCTCTGCGGGAGCATCACTGAATGATGAGTAAGTGCTGGCCAATCGTGTGCTTTGTTTGCCTTACCGCATGCCAATCTTCTCCCACTCCCCAAGAGCGGCGCGAGGATCCGGAGAAAATCGCGGCACTGAATACGCAACTCGCGATCCAGTATATCCAGGAAGCGCAATACGATATTGCGCTTAAACGGATTGAAAAAGCGCTGGCTGCCGATCCGCGCCACGTTGATGCGTTCAACGCGCAGGGACTTTTGTACAACCGCCTGGGCGAAAGCGAAAAAGCCGAATCCAGTTTTAAACGGGCTATTCGGATTGAGCCAGATAATTCCGGAGCGCTGAACAACTATGGATTGTTTTTGTGCTCCCAGAAGCGCTACGACGAAGGTATCGAATTACTAACCAAAGCAATCGCCAACCCACTGTACCGAAACCCTGAGATCGCTTACGGCAACGCCGGTAATTGCGCGTTACGTAAAAGTGATAACACACTTGCGGAAAACTATTTTCGTCAGGCGCTGGAAATCAACCCAAATTTCGCGGCGGTGCTCCTTGAAATGTCGAAACTCTTTTTCTCGCGCGAGGACTTCCTGCGCGCGCGCGCTTACATGCAGCGATATCAAACTAACGCGAATCACACTGCCGAAACGCTCTGGCTCGCCGTGCGCATCGAACGTGGCATGGGTGATAAGGACGCTGCCGCTTCATATGCTTTGAGGCTGGAAAAAGCATTCCCCGACGCAATCGAAACCCGCTCTCTTCTCGACAGCGAATCGCCTTGACGGAAACCACACACGTGGAAACAGCAGCAACGGCGGGCGAGTTGCTGAGACGCGCGCGAAGCGAGAAGTCGCTGAGCTGCGAAGACCTTGCGCGTTTTCTGCGGCTTGATGTCAAGATCATCGAACACATCGAAGCAAATCGCTACGAGCTGCTTCCATCGGCCGCATTCGTCAAAGGATATTTGCGCACGCTCGCCGCGGAACTCGATCTCGATCCCGACCGGTTGGCGGGCGCCTACGCTAATGAAGACCCGCAGCCACCATTGAGCGACTTTCAGTCGCGCGCGCCGCGACAAATTACCGCCAACAACCCGCTGATCCAACTAACGTCTGCTGCGCTTTTAGTGGCGCTCGTGATCCTGATCGTGATGTGGTGGCAAGGGCGCGAGACGGAAACGGTGATCATAAGCAAGGAGAACATAAGCAAAGATACGGCGGCGACGGAACCATTACCCTATCAATTTACCCAGGTTCTTCATCCCGACGTACCCCGCTACTCCGAGGCTTTAGATCCTGCCGCAGGCAGCCCGGCACCGGCGGCACCAGCGGATTTGCCCGACGATGCAGAACAAAGCACTGCCGTTAGCGGTGCTGATAGCCGTTTATCGCTTAAGTCGGCTGGTGAGGCTTGGATTGAAATTGTCGATGCCGATCGGAAACAACTGTTCTACGACCTCATGCGTAACGGTGATTCCGTATCGGTGAGTGGCACCCCCCCCTTCTCACTACTTATTGGCAATGCCAGCGCGGTCGAATTGATGTATCAGGGGGAGAGTGTTTCGATCATGGAATACGCGCGCGATGGCGTGGCGCGCTTTGAATTGGGGGCTAACAGGTAGTCGCGATGGGCGAGCAATTACGGTCAATCCGGGGTATGCCAGATCTGTTACCGAGCGACACTTCGATTTGGACAGAAGTTGAAAGAGTCGTCAGGGGGACGCTGGAAAATTACGGTTTTGGTGAAATACGCCTGCCAATAATCGAATCTACTGCTGTCTTCGCGCGCTCCATTGGAGACGCCACCGATATCGTTCAAAAGGAAATGTATTCGTTCGAAGATCGTAACGGCGAAGGACTCACCTTACGGCCGGAAGGCACCGCGAGCTGCGTTAGAGCCGTTTTGCAGCATAACCTTGCCGCTCAACAGTCTTTGAAGTTGTGGTATCACGGCCCGATGTTTCGATACGAACGTCCACAACGAGGACGCCAAAGACAGTTCCACCAAATTGGCGGCGAGGTGTTCGGGCTGACTGGCCCGGATATCGATTTCGAGTTGCTGTTAATGCTGCGACGCTTGTGGTCGCAACTGCATCTGGAACATATCGAACTGCAAGTCAATTCCTTAGGTGATGCCGAAACGCGCAAGCGCTATCGAGAAACCCTTGTTGAATACTTTCACGATCATAAGGATCAACTGGATGAGGATTCGCTGCGGCGCCTGGACGCAAATCCACTTAGGATCTTAGATAGTAAGAACCCACAGTTAAGTGCACTGATTGAAGGCGCGCCGAAGCTGCTCGATCACTTGAGCGATCCGTGTCGGGAGCATTTCCAGGCCGTGACTGACGGACTTAGCGCAGCCGGTCTCGAGTTCACGGTCAATCCTCACTTAGTCAGAGGCCTCGATTATTATTCGCGCACCGTCTTTGAATGGGTAACGTCGGCGTTGGGCGCACAAGGAACGGTGTGCGCGGGCGGAAGATACGACGATTTGGTCGCCCTCATGGGCGGTAAACCGACGCCCGCGGTTGGATTCGCGATGGGAATCGAAAGATTGGTGGAACTCTATCGATTATCCAACGACACCCAAGAAGAAACCGCGGATGTATTCGTATTAGCAGCGCAGGAAGAACTGAGTTCCGATGCGATACTGGTGGCCGAGCGGATCCGCAACCATCAGCCGCACTGGCGCGTGCTCTCTCACTGTGGCGGCGGTAGTTTGAAGACCAAGTTCAAAAAAGCGGATCGCTCAGGCGCGAAGCTGGCCGTTATTCTGGGCGCCGACGAATGGCAACAGCAGGCGGTGAGCGTTAAACCGCTGCGCAACGATGGTGCGCAAGTACAAATCAAATTAGCGGAACTCGAGTCTCAAATTGACCTCTTAATACCCAAATCTTCGTAAGGATCGCGCAGCTTTTTGGCGATTTCAGTTATACTCCCGCGCCTCTCAAACAGCGCACTTTTTACCGATGGACCAATACCAAACCGACCAAGAACAGGTCGAAAAGCTTAAGCGGTGGTGGAACGAAAACGGTAAATCGTTACTCTTCGGCTTGATCATTGGCGGTGGTGCGCTTGGCGGTTATCGCTACTGGGAGCATATTCGAGTGGAGCAAGCGCAGGCAGCGTCCTATAACTACGAGCAATTCCTGAGCTTAGCGCAGGGCGGCAACGTGGATGATGCGAGACAGGCCGGCCAGGTCATCGTCGAGAACTACGAGCAGAGCGTTTACGCTGATTTGACCGGTTTGATGCTCGCCAAACTCGCAGTCGATGCGAGCGACTATGAGCAAGCCAAGGCCGATCTGGAGACGATTATCTCGAGGAGTAACGACCCCTTGCTTGCGGATCTTGCGCGTGCTCGCATGGCAAGAGTACTGCTCCACCAGGGCGACGCTAGCGCGGCCAAGGATCTATTAGCTGCGATTAAGCTTAGCGATGGCAACCAACGCTTCCCTGAGCTGATGGGTGACGCCGAACTCGCGCTTGGTGCGAAAGAGGAAGCCCTACGTTTCTATCAGTTGGCTATAGACGTCAGCGATAGCGCTGACGCGAACCGCGAAATCCTTCAGATCAAAATCGATAACTTAGGACTTTAAACCCAATGACCTGTCGCCAGTGGGCGCTCGTGTTCTGCTGCCTTGCTTTGAGCAGCTGCGGTGGTGGCGGCTTCGACGGCGTCAAAGACAGTGTCACCGGCCTCTTTAATAAAAAGGAAGTCGATGTCAGTACGCTCCCGACTGAACTCAATGAAGAGTTTGAAGACAGTATCGAAGTGGAGCGTTTGTGGTCGGTCTCAGTAGGGAAGGGCACTGGTGAGTTCTACCTCCGGCTCGATCCTGTCGCCGAATATGGATTAGTTTTTGGGGCAGATCGTTTTGGCCGCCTGGTCGCGCTGGATCAGGAAACCGGCAAACGCGTTTGGCAGGTCCACGACAAAAAGATCGTCTACACCAGCGGCCCGGGAGTGGGCGATGGCTTGGTGATGATTGGGACCCAAGACGCGAGGGTCATCGCGCGCGAAGCCGAAAGCGGCAAAGTACGGTGGGTCGCGCGGGTCTCCAGCGAAGTGTTGGCGGCACCGGCGGCAAGCGGGGGCGTAGCGGTAGTAAGGACCGCCGATGGCAAACTCATCGGTCTCGACTCCTCAAGCGGTGCCGAGATTTGGCTCTATGATCGAAGTGTTCCAATCCTTACATTACGAGGTACCAGTAAACCGGCGATTCACGACGAGCGCGTCATTGCGGGATTCGATAATGGCCGGGTGGTCGCCCTCGAACTGCGAACTGGCCGCTCGTTGTGGGAAAAACGACTGGCCGTTCCTAGTGGCCGCTCGGACCTAGAGCGGATCGTGGATGTTGACGCGCAACCTGTAATTCGAGGTAGCGCTGCCTACATTGCCGGTTTCAATGGCGGTGTGGCGGCGTTGCGAATCGATGACGGATCGATACTCTGGAATCGGGAAATATCCTCCTTCAACGATCTAGCGGTCGACGCTCGCAAAGTTTATGTGACCGACGAGGTCGGTGCGGTCTGGGCACTGGATCGGTTCGACGGGACTTCGGTATGGAAACAAGACGATCTTTTACGTAGAAAACTCACCGGGCCTGCTCTTTATGAAGGTCATGCCGTTGTTGGTGATTTTGAAGGTTACGTGCACTGGCTCGATCTCGACGGTGGAAAACTTGTCTTTCGTGACCAAATCGACAACGAACGACTGATCTCGACACCAACGGCGTTGGATACCGCAGTCGTGACCTACACAAGCTCCGGGCGTCTCGCTGCCATGAGGCTTCGCTGAGCAAGCGCGGCTACCCGCGATGCAGACCGAGGGGGAACCCAAGCTCAAACCGACAATCGCCTTAGTTGGTGCCCCGAATGTCGGTAAATCAACGCTCTTCAATAGACTGACCCAAACACGTGATGCGCTGGTCGCGGACCAACCCGGCATGACTCGTGACCTAAAAGCAGGCGAGGGTCAGATCGGCGAAGCGAGTTATATCGTGGTCGATACCGGCGGCATCGCGGGCGACCCAGATATTGAAGACGCACTCACCGCACAAGTTGCTCAACGAGCGTTGGAATTTGCCCGAGAATCCGACGCCACCGTCCTCATGGTCGATGGCCGTAGTGGTCTAAACGCTCACGATGAAATCTTAGTTGCCAAACTTCGCGAAAGCGGAGCAAATCTCTATCTGGCCGTTAATAAAACCGAGGGTTGTGCCGTGCACGAAGTCTTGCCCGACTACGTGCATTTAGGGTTTCATCACATCTATCCTGTATCCGCGCTACACGGAGACGGCGTCAAGGATTTGATTGAGACGATTACTGCCGAGTGGCCACCGAGCGCCCACTATCACTTTAGACCAGAGAGTGGCATTCGATTCTCAGTGGTCGGTCGGCCGAACGTGGGAAAGTCGACTCTCGTCAACCGCTTTTTGGGTTACGAGAAGATGATTGCCAGCGACGTGCCTGGAACAACCCGCGATAGCGTCGACGCCCGTTTTGAAGTTCGCGGCGAGGCTTTCACCGTTGTCGATACCGCCGGGTTGCGACGCAAATCTAAAGTTCATGAAACCGCCGAGAAATTCAGCGCTATTCAGACTTTAAAAGCAATCGATCGGGCCGAAGTGGTCGTGGTACTACTCGATGCGCAAGCAGGGATCCTTGACCAGGATCAAACCGTGCTTTCGGCCGTGATCGCGGCCGGCCGGGGCTTGGTGGTGGCGGTCAACAAATGGGATGGCCTAAGTGCCGGTGACCGGCGCGATATAAAAAGCGAGTTTGATCGAAAATTGAGCTTCGCGGATTTTGCCGAGTGCCACTATATTTCCGCGCTGCACGGCAGTGGCGTCGGCGATCTTATTCACGCAATCAAGCGGGCGTGGAGCTCTGCCAATATCTCGCCGAAGACCAATGAACTCACCGCGCTCCTTGAGCGCTTCACCCAAGAGCATCCGCCCCCGCTCGTGCAGGGCCGCAGAATAAAACTGCGTCTTGGGCATTTAGGTGGCAGGAATCCACCAACAATTGTGATCCACGGTAATCAAGTCGAGAAAATTCCTGAGTCGTATAAGCGGTATCTGCGAAACCGGGTGATCGAGGAACTTAGACTCATCGGGACGCCGGTTCGATTAGAGTTTCGCCAGGGTACCAATCCATACGCAGATCGTAAAAACACCTTAAACAAACGCCAGCTCGCCAAACGGAAACGCTTACTGAAACACGTGAAGAAGCGGCGCTGAAAACGTTAACCTAATTAACGCTCGCACGCCTGTTCATTACCGGCGTTAGTTCCGATTGGATTGAACGTCCACCCAGTCACTGGATGAATGTTGCTCGGCGACGAAATTTCGACAGCCCGCAGGCGAGTATTGGGCAAGCAGATCCTCAACGAGTTTCGGGTCGTTATTTTTTTCACTGAGATGGGCTGCCGTAATCGAGGACAGATTTGTGGCATCCAACGACGCTAGGATCTGGCGCGCTTGATCGTTGCTTAAATGACCATAAGGACCGCCGATCCGGTTCTTAAGAGAGCGCGGGTAAACCGATGCTTCGAGCATCGAGGCGTCATGATTGAATTCCAGGATCAAACTATCGAGCTCCTTAAATCGCTGTTGAATATGTTCGGTTGGCATCCCAACATCGGTAAGCAAACCCAAACGGCTGGACCCTGCTGAGAAGACAAACATATAGGGCTCGCGCGCGTCATGCGGCACGATGATCGGCTCCACGGAGATGGCGCCAAACGATTTAGTGCTTCCTTGCTGAAGCGTCTCGATCGCGGTGTCAGGCCACTGAGAGCGCAGTGCCCAACCAGTACCATAGGAGGCGTAAATCGGCGCTTGGTGCTGCCTAGCAACCGTGCGTGCGCCCGCCACATGGTCGTCATGCTCGTGGCTCAATAGCACCGCGTCCAATTTCTCGCCAGCAGCGCCAAGCGCGTCCAAGCGCCGATTAAGCTGCTTGGCCGAAAGTCCACAGTCGACCAGAATGCGCGATTCGCTGGTCTCGATCAGCAGGGCATTGCCTGCACTACCGCTCGCCAAAATCGCGAAGCGCACTCGTTGCGATCTCTAAATTTGGCCGTCGTTGAATACGTTTTGAAGTTGAGAGAGGAGGCGTCCAGCCGCGTCGTTAGTCTCCCATTGACCGTCTTCATCAAGCACCACGACTTCGGTCTTGTCCCCGACTCCCGTTAAGCTGATTTGATACTCCGACGCATCATCGCCACCCCAAAACTTGAGCTTCTTAAGCATCCCCTTGTCGCCGCCTTCTTCCGCGAGCACACGAACCAGGAACACGCCGCGACCCCGATCTGCCTCTTCGATCTCCACACCTGCAAGTTCTAATGCGCGAGAGGTGCTTTTCCAGGCGCTGGGGAAATTTTCAAGCACGGTGAGATACACCTTACCACCGCCTACGGAGACCAATTCCGCATGCGGCGGACCGCCGCTGCTCACTTGCGGCGCAGGGGCGCTTGGGTTCGACGCCGCCGGAGTTATTGGCCGGGCTGCGATGCTTGAGCGTTCGGCGCGCACGCCTGTCATTTGCTCTTCGAGAATGCCGACCAATTTACCTTCGAGTTCGACATCGCGTGGCCGCCGCTGCCACACCAGATCCTCTCCCTGTGGAACCAATTCCTCACCTTGGTGCGAGATGTAGAGCAAGGTAGTTCCAGCTTCTTGGCCCGGTTCAGCAAAAAGCTTGAATTTATCGCGTACTAAGTTTTCACTATCTTCGCGCCACGCGGTTTCCATAACGCCGAGCTCTTCATCGTCAAGGTCGAGTGGGTAGTCCCGGCTTTCCCAGAACGTACGAAGCTTGGGCCAGATTTGAATAGCTGCCCCCTGGACGGCGAGAACATGTTCGTTTTCCAGCAGCTGCACGGCTGAATCTGCGGCCTTCTCCAGCTCCTCCTCCTTTTGGCGCTCAGCTTGGCGTTCTTGATAGGTTGAATAGCGGGCAGTGCGACCACCTTCAGGAATCGCCATTTGATCCTGAATGGCATCGGTACTTAAATCGGGCGGAATTTCTAAGTCAGGAAGTGACTTCGCTTTCTGGTAGCTCTTACGGTTATCCGGAATAACCGTATCTAATTTGGGAATCAGCTTGCTACACGCGCTGAGGCCAAAAAGTGCCACGAAGGCTACAACCAGGCACGCTTGTTTTACGGAGATACTCAAGTGCTCTCTAACTCCTAGGTATTTACCTGCTTAAGTGCGTCTTCTACGAGGTTCTCAAATTCTGAAGATAACCAAGTCAGAGGTAAACGGATCCCTGCCTCAATGAAACCCATTTTATGAACGAGCCACTTTATCGGAATTGGATTCGATTCGACGAATAAATCGCGGTGCAGTCCGCGGAGTTTTTCATCGATTGCTCGAGCCATCGACTCATCGCCATCACGAGCAGCATCGCAGAGCTCGCGCATCGCGCGCGGGGCCGCGTTCGCTGTCACCGAAATCACGCCGTCACCGCCAGCAAGCATAAATTCACACGCCGTTAAGTCATCGCCACTTAGAAGACAAAAACTTGGCCCACACAGTTCCCTAATTTCGGCCACTCTATCGACTTCGCCAGTGGCTTCCTTTACCCCAACAATGTTTGTATGAGCGGCCAGACGCCCAATTGTTGCCGCGGACATGTCGCAAGCGGTTCGCCCGGGCACGTTGTAAAGAACTTGCGGAATACTGCAGGCATCAGCTATCGCCATGAAATGCTGATAGAGCCCCTCCTGCGTCGGTTTATTGTAGTAGGGCGTCACTAACAAACAGGCGTTTGCCCCAGCCTTCTCGGCGGCGCGGGTCAAAGTAATTGCCTCGTGTGTGGCATTACCACCGGTACCGGCGATGACCGGGATCCGACCGGCAACCTCAGCAATGACGAATTCAATGACTTTGATATGTTCTTCTTCGGTCAGGGTCGCGGACTCACCGGTCGTCCCGACGGCGACAATGGTCTGGGTCCCCGCTTCCATATGGAACGCGATCAAGCGCGCCAGGGCCTCCCAGTCGATGGCAATTTCGGCGCCCACTCCGGCGACCATTGGCGTTACCAACGCAACGCTGCTGCCTTGTAAGTCGACCACGATTAAACCCTAACAAAACAAACGCTTATAGTAACTTTGCTGCGTGGCCATGACAATGATTTCTCGATTGAAATTTTGACCCGAGCGGCCGTGCGCTGGTTGCGGGGAACCGCGTCTCACCGCAGAATGAATACTGCCGGCGTGCGCTTAACCCTCTTTGAATAAAGCACATCTTATTGACGCATATGGAGCATTTTGTCGCCGTTTCAATCATGGGCGAGAACCAATCGGCCTTGCTTGAGACCTTGGCGCGCGCTATCCGCGATAGCGGCTGCGGCATTGTCGACAGCCGCATGTCGGTATTGGGCGACCGCTTCGCTGCAACGATGTTCTTATCCGGGACCTGGGACTCGATTGCTAAGGTCGAGGATGTCTTGGATCGATTGAGCAAAAAACTGGGGATCGTCGTCGATGCCCAACGATCTTTGCCGCGTCAACCACAACAGGACGCCATGCCGTATGCTATTGAGGTCGTGGCCGTCGACAGACCGGGTATCGTGCATGACATCGCGGAGTTCTTTGCCCACCGCGCAATTGAAATACAAGACATGTACTCAGGAAATTATCAGGCGGCGCATACTGGAACGAAAATGTGCTCGTTGCATATGACCATCGGCGTCCCCACCTCCGTTTCGATCGCTGGTTTAAGAAACGAGTTTATGGAATTTTGCGACCAGTTGAATCTCGACGCCATCATGGAGCCTGTCAAGTAATCACATGAAGCGCACTTTCGTGCTCGACACGAACGTTCTTCTGCACGACCCCAGCGCACTGTTCCAGTTTATGGAACACGATCTCTATGTACCTATGATCGTGCTCGAGGAGCTCGATGCGGCAAAGAAAGGAACCTCAGAGATTGCCCGTAATGCCCGTCAGGTCAGCCGCTTTCTCGATCAACTTATTGGTGACAGCGACGGCCCGGCGATCGCGGCCGGGGTGCCGATCACCAGCCTCATTAACGAGGCTAATAAATCCGTTTCGGGTCATTTATTTCTGCAAACAAATTTGTCGAACAATGAGATCTCAATAGCATCAGGGCCACAAAATCCCGACAACAGTATCCTTAGCGCAGCCCTGCAGCTGCATCGCGACAATCGGGACGTCACCGTCGTCTCGAAAGACATCAACCTCCGGATCAAGGCTCGGGTTTTTGGCATAAGCGCGGAGGACTATTTTAACGACAAGGTGCTCGATGACGTCGATTTACTGTACCGGGGCGTGGCTGAGGTCGACCGAGATCTGTGGACAACTGGGCAGTCGCAGATCCGTTGTTGGACCGAGCAGAGTGAGACCTTCTATGCAGTACCGCGCGATTCGCTGCCCAACTTTTTCCCCCGCCAGTGCCTATACGTGGACGACGCAAACGGACTCGAATTGATCGGTATTGCTGTGAAGGACAATGAAATCGTGCTGCGCCAAGCCATCGATTATCGCCAGTCCCGTCACACCGTTTGGGGCATCGAGGCACGCAATCGTGAGCAAAATTTCGCGCTCAATTTGCTGCTCGATCCCGATGTTCAATTCGTCTCACTGGTTGGTGTCGCGGGCACCGGGAAAACCTTGCTGGCCTTGGCCGCGGGGCTTGCCCAGTGCATGGACAAAAGGCTTTACCGAGAAATAATCGTTACCCGTGTAACCGTGCCGGTGGGCGAAGATATTGGCTTCTTACCGGGCACGGAGGAGGAAAAAATGACGCCGTGGATGGGCGCATTAATGGACAATTTGGAAGTTTTGTCTGAAACCGAGGAGGGTGGCGATTGGGGACGGGCCGCGAGCGCCGATCTTATCCAACACCGTGTCAAGGTAAGGTCATTGAACTTTATGCGTGGTCGTACCTTTCTTAATCGTTTTGTCATCCTCGATGAGGCACAGAATCTAACGCCTAAGCAGATGAAAACACTAGTGACCCGGGCTGGGCCCGGGACAAAAGTGGTGTGCCTCGGCAACGTGGCGCAAATTGATACTCCGTACTTGAGCGAAACCACATCCGGAATCACCTACGTCGTTGATCGATTTGCCCCTTGGCAGCACGGCGGACACGTGACGCTCACCCGCGGGGAGCGCTCGCCCCTCGCTGATTTCGCGACCAAGAATCTATAGCTAGGTTTCGGCCTGAATCACGTAGGCGTCGTTGGAGGGCCAGGCGTTGAGCAGGGACTTCACTAGCGTTGCCAGCGGGATGGCAAAAAACACACCCCAGAATCCCCAAAGTCCACCGAAGACCAATACCGCCGCGATAATCGCAATCGGATGGAGATTAACGACATCTGAGAATAAAAGGGGCACCAACAGATTCCCATCCAAGGCTTGGATGATCCCGTAAGCCACCATTACCCAGATAAATTCACTGCCCCAACCGAATTGAATATATCCGGCGATTGCCACCGGCACTGTAACCACGGCTGCGCCAATATAAGGAATGATGACGGACAGACCGACCAAGACCGCGAGCAACGGAGCGTAAGAGAGCCCTAATAGGGCAAAGGTTACGTAGGTCGTGACTCCGACGATGAAAATCTCATAAAACTTACCGCGCACGTAGTTGCCTATCTGATCATCGACTTCTCGCCAGACTTGTACGAGTACTTCCCGATCATTGGGCAAATAGGAGCCCAACCAAACAATTAACTGCTGTTTGTCCTTGAGAAAGAAAAAGACCAGTACCGGCCCTAAGATTAGATAAATAATTACGGTGATCATTACCGGGATAGAGGACAAGGAGAACGTAACGACGTCCTGCCCAAACCCGCTGATAACACCGCGGATGTCATTAATGACGTCTTCTATCTGTTCCGCGGAAACGATATTTGGATAGGTCTCGGGCAATTGCAATAACAACTGCCGTCCCTCGGAAACCATGCGCGGGAGATCAGAAACCAGATTCGAAAACTGGCGAGAAACAATAGGGACCAGACCGACAACAAGAAAGGCCAGAAGCGCGACGAACACAATAAACACGATCGACACCGCAACAATGCGAAGCAAGCCACGCTGTTCGAGATTGGTCACCGCGCCCTCCAACAAATAGGCGAGCACCAGCGCGGCGAGCAAAGGTGCAATCATATGCCCGAAATAAAAGATCACCACGAAGCTTGCGAATAGAAGAAGCACCAGGATCACTGCTTGCGGGTGTGATAAATGCCGGCGATACCATTCGCTTAAGAATTCGATCAAAGTGTTTCTTCCGAACCGTGGAGTGAACGCTCGCAAAGTATACGAGAGAGAGTTGGCTCAGTCAGTGTGCATAGTGCCGATCCTTTGCATCGGTTAGACTCAGCACCGTAAGAAAAACCACTGAGCGTCGCGCGTGCAAGTTATCGCGGTCTACAACCTTAAAGGTGGCGTGGGCAAAACAGCCGCCGCTGTCAACCTAGCGGATATCGCGGCGCGGCAAGGACACCGGACATTATTGTGGGATCTCGACCCGCAGGGCGCCGCGACTTTCTACCTGAATGTGGATCAATGGAACGACAAGCGCTTATTTGAGAACAAGAAATCCCTGCGCCGGCTGATCCGCAATACTCAGTACCCGCACCTGGATGTAGCACCAATTGACCTAGCGATGCGCAACATGGATCTGGAAATCGCAGAGAAGCCCAAATTTGTTGCTCGCCTTAGAAAGATGCTCAATCATGTAAAGGAAGACTACGATCTGGTTCTACTTGACTGCGCGCCAGCCCTCTCGGCCGTTTCCGAATCGGTGTTCCACGCGGCCGATTGGGTTTTAGCACCGCTGATCCCAACGCATTTGTCGCTGCGTTCTTACGGGCAAATTGAACGCTTCATGCTCAGCGCCGGCCACCCAGTGGAACGCTTGCTACCGTTCTTCTCGATGGTGGATAGACGCAAACGCTTGCATAAAGAATCGATACGTCAGTTCGCGTTGCTACACCCCACAGTGATACGAACTTATATCCCCTACTCCAGCGATATTGAAAAAATGGGCGAGCATCGCGCACCAATGTTTGCGTTTGCGCCAAACACACCCGGCGCAAAAGCGTTCCTCGCATTGTGGGGAGCCGTCGCTTCCCGGTTGGGTCTAGACGCGCAAAACGCTTAACACGGTGACAAGCCCACCAGTCGAAGAAATCAGATCTGCGCTCGCCAACTGGGCCGAAGAGCTTGGTTTTCAATCCATCGATTTCGCGAAACCGTCGCTAGCGGCCGACATCGAACATCTCAACGATTGGCTCGACCGCGGACGTCATGCCGAGATGGCTTACATGGCAAACCACGCCACGCTCCGCGCACAGCCCGATAAGCTCTTTGCAGGCGTGCAAACAATCATATCGGTTACCGCTAACTACATGCCCGAGTCCATCCGCACCGCCGAGCGGCAACTGAGCCGACCGGAAGGGGCATATATTTCGCGCTACGCCTTGGGGCGCGACTATCACAAGACGATCCGCGCACGCTTAAAACGATTGGCCAACAAACTTGAACATTTAATTGGACCATTTGGGTTTCGCGTTTTTACCGATAGCGCGCCTGTCCTGGAACGGGCATTGGCGAGAAACGCCGGGCTAGGTTGGATAGGCAAAAACACAATGCTGATCAACCGAGAACATGGTTCATTGTTTTTTCTGGGTGAAATTTATACCGACCTCCTAATAGAACACGATCAGGAGGAGACAAAAAATCATTGTGGAAGCTGTTCTGCCTGTCTCGACCTTTGTCCGACATCGGCGATCGTTGCACCCTACCAACTCGACGCCAGACGCTGCATTTCCTACCTGACAATCGAAAACAAAGGCCCGATCCCCATCGCGCTGCGAAGCAAAATCGGCAACCGGATCTTTGGGTGTGACGACTGTCAGTTTGTGTGTCCGTGGAACCGTTATGCAAGGCGCACGGAACTTAAGGATTTCGAGGTTCGCCACCAATTGGACACAGCCGAGTTAACCCACTTGATCGAATGGGACAAGCAGACATTTTTGAGAAAAACCGAGGGATCGGCGATCCGCCGCATCGGTCATCAGCAGTGGTTGCGAAACTTAGCGGTTGCGCTTGGCAATAGCGTTTCCTCGCCAACAGCGCTACGTGCGCTGAGCAAACTTCGTTCCCATTCCGCTGAGCTCGTCAGGGAGCATGTGAGTTGGGCTTTAGAGCGGCTTGAAAAGTGACCGCGCCAACAGAGGGTCTTAACCAACAAACCTACGACTGGTGCGCGCGCACTTTCGATCATGTTCGCAAACTGCTCGGACTTCGTATCAAACTCCATACCGAGCAACGGCGTCTCGAGGTTGGCGACATTTTTGTATTCAACCATTTCGCACGGATGGAAACATTTATCCCCCAGTATTTAATTTACCGGGAAAATGGCGCGATCTGCCGTTCTATCGCGAGCGCGGCCTTGTTTCGTGCTAGCGACCGCTTAGCGGAACTCCTCGATCAGCTTGGTGTGATCCCCAACGACCATCCCGACCTAATGGCCGTCCTAGCGCGAGACATCCTGATGGGACGGAAAATTGTTATTTTTCCGGAAGGTGGGATGGTGAAGGATCGCGATGTCGTTGACGAGCGCGGTGAGCTCAATGTGTTTTCCCGCCACTCGGGAACGCGGCGCAAGCATCACACCGGCGCGGCCCGACTGGCGGTGGGTTTGCAGCTCTTCAAGGATGCCATCGCAACACGCCATACTCGCGGCAGCGAAGCAACGCGGGTTTGCGCCAGTTTCTGACAAGTGTGGCCCAGCCTAGATAGAATAGCTACTGCGCAGTTCAGGTTATGCATGTGCCTGCAATTTATCTATATT
>JBCCEV010000104.1:0-15885 GCA_039030125.1 Pseudomonadota bacterium
CAGGTCGACCAATAATTTAACGTTGGCGGGCGTGTCGTCGACGACTAGGATTTTCGCCCCCGTCTCGCTCACTTCGAGCCGCCCATCACCACTTGGTCTACGGTCGCAACGAACGACTTTAAATCAATCGGTTTGCTGACAAAGCCGTCGAACCCAGCATCTTTCACTCGACTCTTGTCGACGGCCGTTACCGATGCCGTGAATGCAATGACTGGGATCTGAGCGGTTTGCGGATCCTCGCGCAAACGTTGAAAAACCTCGACGCCATCAAGGTCCGGAAGTTGGATGTCGAGCAGCACCGCATTGGGGTTCGTTTGAGGAGCAAGCTTTAGCCCCTGTTCACCTGAAGTCGCGGCAACGATTTGATAACCATTTACTTCCAGAACATCGCGCGCGAGCTTCATGTTCATTTCGTTGTCTTCAACGATCAGGATCGTTCGGTCTTTGCTTGACGTCATGTTTGCTTTGGCAACGTGAACGTGAAGGTCGATCCTTGATCCAATTCACTTGCCACCCTGATCGTCCCGCCGTGCAGCTCGACAAAGCGCTGCGTCAGCGTAAGGCCAAGCCCGGTTCCTTCTGATTTGTTGGTATAGCTGCCACTGACCTGGCGAAACTCATCAAACACGCCAGCTTGGTCTTCCTCGCTTATTCCGATCCCTGTGTCGCTGACCGCGACTTCGAGTTCACCGCGGAGCATGCGCGCAGCAACGGTTATCGTGCCACCGTCCGGTGTGAACTTCACCGCATTGGATAACAGGTTCAGCATGATTTGTTTAAACTTTCTTTGATCCGCGCGATGCTCGCCTATGTCCTCGCTGAACTCCCGTATTAGCTTGATTCCGTGCTGCTGCGCGCGCTCGCGGATCAAGGTCAAGGTGTTATCCAGGGCGCCGGCGACATCAAAGTCCTCAAGTTCCAATTCCATCCGCCCCGCTTCGACCTTGGAAAGGTCAAGGATGTCATTGATAAGTGAGAGCAGGTGTTTTCCAGAGTTATGGATGTCATGCAGATAGTCGTCTTGCTTCTCGTTGAGCTCACCAAACATCCCTTCGAGCAGGACTTCGGAAAACCCGATCACCGCGTTTAAGGGCGTGCGAAGTTCATGTGACATGTTGGCGAGGAATTCAGATTTGTGCGTGTTTGCCACCTCCAGCTCGCGACTTTTGTCCTGAATTTCTTTGAATAGGCGCACGTTTTCGATAGCAATCACGGCTTGATCCGCGAACGTTTTAAATAGAGAAACCAATTTTTGCGGAAAAACACCCGCCGTCTTGCGCATTACAACGAGTGCGCCGATACAGCTTTCTTCCTTAAGCAACGGCACCGCAAGAGCGCTACGCAAACCAGCCTTTTGTACCTGCTCAATCGAACGGTAGTCGGGATCAACATCAAGATCTGGAACTTGGATGGGGCGCCGTTCCAAGATCGCTCTGGAGCTAACCAAGGTCGGCTCCGCCTTCATGGGATAAAGATCCCGCAACCCCGCTTCTTGCTCGGCGCTCATCCCGTGGACGACGCTGGCGGTAATCAACTCCCCATCGTAGAGAAGTACACCACTGGTATCGGCGTCGCAAAGCGCTTTCGCGCGGATCGATATGGCATCGAAAACAGGATCGAGAGCAGTTGGCGAGCTGCTGATAACACGCAAAATCTCAGCGGTCGCGGTTTGCTGCTCCAGTGCTTCTCGGGTCTCTTTGAAAAGTTTGACGCTCGCTAACGCAATGGCTGCCTGGTCCCCAAACGTTCGCAGTAGCGTCGACTCACGGGCGCCGAAGGGACGAATTTCCCGTCGCCAGAGAATGATCGTACCGACTTCGGTCTTGTCACTGTTTAAGGGCGCGGCGATCAAGGAATGAAAACCGTATTGCTCGGCGATTTCGGCAGCAAAAGGGTAGTTTTCCTTTTCGTTTTGCGCATCCGGCAGATTCACGATCCGATGATCAAGAATCGCCCGTCCGGAGGTGGACGATCGATCGATTTCGAACGGTTCGACGCTTCTTGGTTGATAAGCGTACTCTCCCTGCGAGGCGGCATGCTTGAGCTTGTTGTCCTCCACTAAAAAGATCGATGCCGCAGCCGCCTCACAAAGTTCAGCGGCGTGAAGCGCAATTGCGTTCAGCATCGGTTGGGCATCGCTCGGCGACTCCGTGGTGATCTGCAATATGTCGCTAATGGCAGTTTGCTGAGCGAGCGCATCGCGGGTCTCGTCAAAAAGTCGGGCATTCTCAAAAGCAATCACCGCCTGCGCGGCAAAGGTTTGCAGCAACCGGACTTGTTTTTCAGGAAACTCACCAGGGGTTTCCCGTGCGACGCCAATTGCGCCAATACACTCATCGCCACGCATCATCGGTACACCAAGCGTCGCCTGATAACCAAGACGGCGCGCGGCATCCTTGCCGAGATAAGTGGCATCGTCGAGAACATCCGGAGACTGGGCAGGCGCGCCAGCGCGAATCGATCGCGCCACCGACATTTGACCTTCAATCGTGACCGGATAAACCGCAGCCATTTCGGCTTCTTCTTCCGGAGATGACCCACTAAACGCCGCTAGATGCAGTAGCTCGCCGTCGTAGCGACCGGCGAAACCAAACTTGGCGCCGGTCAGGAGTTTGGCCTGCTCTGCGATTGCATCGAAAACCGGCTGCACATCGGTGAGCGACGCACTGATCACCTTGAGAATGTCGGCAGTCGCCGTTTGACGATCCAGTGCCTCCTGCGTTTCGTTGAACAAACGCGTGTTGGCGATCGCTATCACGGCTTGATCAGCAAATGTTTGTAGCAGGGCAACAATTCCCTCCGCATAAGCACCATGTTGTTCGCGACCGACCGCGATCGAACCAATCGTAGTGCCATCCCGGGACATCGGAACGGCGAGTAATTGCTTAACCAGCAACTCGTTACCTGGCGCCATCTCATCATTGGAGAGCTGCACCGGCTTCCGCTTACGAATAGCGCGGCAACTGGCATCGGTTGAATCAAGATCCACTGGATAAATCGAGCGAATGCGAGAAGCTTCCTCATCTGTCATACCCGCCACACCGACGGCAAACAATTGATCGTCCTTAACGAGGGTTACCACGGCTCCGCGCGATTGGCTTAAAGCTTGAGCACGTTTCGCAATCGCATCGAACACCGGTTGCGTATCGGTGGGAGATGCGCTGATCACCTTAAGAATATCAGCGGTTGCGGTTTGCCGCTCCAAAGTCTCCTGTGTCTCGTTGAATAAGCGGGCGTTTTCGATAGCGGTGACCGCCTGCTCGGCAAACGTTTCAAGGAGCCGAACGATTGCGGAATTAAAATATCCTGGCTCGTTACGGGCGACCGCGATTGAGCCGATACAATCGCCATCGCGCATCAATGGGATCCCCAGATAACTGCGCACACCCAACCGCCTCGCAATGCCAAGTTCATACTCTGAGAACCCGGATTCGTTCAGCACATCTTCCGATTGAATTGCGCGTCTTTCTGAAACCGCGCGCGCGAGAGGCAGCGATCCATTCGGCGGCTGTGGGAATATTTCACTCACCGCTTGATAAGTTTCTGGTGCGGCACCTCGATAGGCCACCAAGTGCACCAACTCCCCATCGAAACGGCTCACCGCGCCAATTTGAGCGTGACAAAGGTTCATTGCTTTTTCAGCGATCGCATCAAAGACTGGCTGGATATCGTTCGACGAGCGATTAATGACTTCCAAAATCTCAGCCGCCGCGGTTTGATGCTCGAGCGCCGCCTGGGTCTCGTCAAACAACCGCGTGTTTTCGATCGCAATCACGGCTTGGTCCGCGAACGTCTCGGCCACGCGTACCTGCGCGTCCGGAATCCATTTGGGCGCTTTGCGAAATATATTGAGTACTCCCACCACCCCGGATTCAGCTAATAGCGGTACAAACATGCCGCTGCGAAAACCGAGCGCAAGCAAACCCTGAAGCCCTGGCAGATCCGCGACTTGCGTTTCGAAATCTTCAAAACGCAGCACGCGCTTATCCAAAATGCACACGCCATTGGCATGCGCACGATCGATGGGTTCGCTAACCGACTCGGGTTCGAACAGCACCTCGCCATCAGCATTCGCGTGGGCCGTGAGCGAAAACCGGTCGCCATCAACAATCGTCAAGCCCACGCTGGCGCCTTCAAAAAGGCGCTGGCAGCTCGCTACAATCTTTTTGAACACAGGCTTCGTGTCGCCTGGCGAGCGATTGATGGCTCTAAGAACATCGGCAATCGCTCGTTCTCTCTCGATTGCGATCTTCATTTCCTTAAATGAGCGGGCATTCTCAAAAGCGATTGCGGCCTGCGCCGCGAAGACCTCGCCCAGTGCTATATCTTCGTCACTAAACTCACAGACCTCTTGGCGCAGGATATTCAAAACCCCGACAACAGCTTCATCGGTTTTGACGGGCACGTAGATCCCTGAGTAGTAACCCAGCTCGACGGCCACCACCAAGCCCGGCACCGCGACGAGGTGCTCGCGAAAATCCCTAAAGCGCTGGGTTTTACCCTCAAGGATGCACAGACCGTTGGCACTGTTGCGGTCAATGGTTTCAGCAAAAGGTAATTTGTCGAACGGTCGCGGTCCGCGCGGCCCGGCAAATGCTTTGCCCGCGAAGGATTCGCCCTCCACGATGGTTAAGCCGACGGTCACCTCGCCAAACAATTGTCGACAGGCTTCGACAATGGTTTCGAAAACGAGCTGCCGGTCCCCAGGGGACTGATTGATTACCCGCAAGATATCGCCGACCGCGCGCTGATAACGGCGCGCCCGATCAAGCTCCTGCGCTAGGGCGTGTGCATCTAGTGCTTGCGGGGAGTCTTTACGAACTTCGGACATACCGATACCGCGCCATTAGTATCGATCATGACCGATCAGAATTGAGAGGAACATGAGATAACAGACGGCCTAAGCATATTGCCACAGGCCGAAAGTGTACAAAAGGCGTGGCAATCACGCTTGGTGTTGTTGGCGATTACGACCTAGCAACAGGCGCAGCTAGGCGGCGCGGCTGGCCGATATTGAGCGGCAGGCGCGGCGCCAGCGACGCTCGCGACTTCGGTTTGAGCTGATGCCTGAGTGGTCGAGGGCTCCGTGGTTTCGAATTCCGCTTTCGCGCCCTGCCACAAGATTTGAAAATCGTGGGCATCAACCGTGGAATCGATCGTGATCGTGTTAGCCCCGCTAGCGCGCCAATGCTCAAACAAAGAACCGTCGCAATACAACTTCACACCCTGGGTCCCTGGCAAATTCGAGACCCGCCATTGGGTGGGTTTGCCGCGCTCGGCAGATGCCGCGGCATAAGTCGATACATGAAGGGTCGAGGTATCGGGATCGTTATAAGCGACATTGACGCCCACACTTGGATAGTCAACACCTTCCACGGTCGGTAGGTCGAATTGCGGTTCGTAGGACCCGGTATAAACGTTCGTCCAAGCGCCGCACTCGCCGATCTCGCTCAAAATCATCAAGCCGTTGAGCTGCCCGCGTGGGTAAGGTTCTTCCAAACCGAAACACCAGGCAAAACGATCGGGATCGTCGCTAAAGAAATCAGGCCCAAACTCCTGCTCAGCAGCATCGGTGAGTCTTTGCATGGTGGTTTGATCGCCGATCTCGCGGGCCAGCATCAACACCATCGTTAACCAACGTGGATCATCAATCGTTTGTACAAACTTGCCACTTCGTTTGTTCCAGCCGAGTTGTTCAATGCCAGACTCATAGAGCTCTTGCCCAAACTCTGGTGCTTGAGGATAGAGGTAAAACAACGGTGCCAAGGTGCTGTAACCCGCCAAGCGATCGCGCAAGCTATAGGCCATTTTCTCGATCGGGTCGTAATAGAACGCGAAAGATTCGATATCACCCTTGCTGTTACGAGTGGTGAAATGCTGTTTGGCGTAGTCAATCCATTGGTCGTAAACCCAATGGGTCTTGGCATCGAAGATCTTGTCGTAAAGCTGCAAGCTCAACCCGGCTGCACTCAAGCAATAGGGCCAGACCTTGGTATTCTCGCAGTGCGCGCCCTGCGGACGCTCCGCCCACTGATCTTCGATGAATGCGGTAATGCTGTGTTGCGTCCAGTCGTAAAGCCGGTCTTGGTACCCGGTCATCTTGAACGGCCTCTCCCACTTATCGTCCCCCGACACGTAGGAATAAGTCGCCAGCAGGAGATTAAAAAAACCGCGAAAGAACAAATTGCCGTCGGCAGCGATCGGATCGGGTTGCAACCCCCAAGGCGCGACACCATTGGCAGTCCACCCGGGCGGGTCGTAATGACCCCGCAAGGCCTCAGGCATGTAGACCAGCCACTCGGGCGGGTACTTGCCTTGGTGCGGATCGGGCCCGATGAGCGTAAGCCAATCCACTGCGCCCCAAAACGTGGTGTAGCGACCAACCAGTTCATCGGCGATTCGCGTGTAGACCTCGCGCCAGGCCGGCGTTTGATCCACCATGAGGGGCAGCGCATACGACGTTTCTGAAACGTCGAAACGCGGGAAGGCGCACATCGGTGCCGTGCTATAGCGATCCCACGAAGGATGGGGATCACCTGTCGAACTCCAATCTTCCTCGCGCGTTGCCTTTTCCCAAATAAAGCGTAGCCAACCGCGTGCACGCTCGTTTAAACCCGGGTGCTGGATGGGATCATTCATGAACGGGCTCCTCCACGGGTTTTAGATCGAGCACGATTTTGTGTTTGCGAACCACACCTTCCGGTTCACCCCCCCGACCTACCGCCCAGATCATCGTTTTCTCACGCTGCGCATGGGCGCCCTGCCAGCTGGGATCGAGCTCATCAACAATGCCTTCACGCGTGATTTGATGGCTGACCTTATGGCTCTCGTTCGGTTTTTCGTAACAATCAGGCCATCGGTCACGTTTGGTCCGATTCCACGGGAGCAAACCAATCGCCATCTCGTAGAACCACAACACGATTGCTGCTTGCCCTTCACAGATGATGTCTCCAGACCCCAATCCGTCAAGGATGTGATCGATCGCGTTCGGTGCGACGAAGGTCTTGAAGCCGTGCGACGCCGTTGCGAATCGCACCCTCAGTAACGGCTTTTCAATTTCCCCGGCTGACGAGTTCAATCGCCGTGAGCGCACCCGATAGGTCCGGGCGACGCCATCCTCGCTTTTGATCACCAAATCCAGGTCGCGCGCTAATTGCGATTGGATCCGGCGGTTAGTGCGGCTCGCCACCCACAACAGTGCGCCGATGGCCCAGAGTACGAAACGAAATGCCACAGCCGCTTGCCTTAGGCGGCCTGCGGTTTCGGAAAGGTGCCCGCGCGGGCGACCATGCTCGGCATATCGGCTTCGAGTGGACCCGACAGCCAACTCGAGGTTTCGATCACCTTCTGCAGATCGATCCCCGTCTTGTAGCCGGCGCGCTCGAGCAGATAAAGGACGTCTTCGGTGCCGACGTTGCCCGTTGCTCCGGGTGCAAACGGACAACCACCCACACCGCCACAGCTTGCATCGAAGATCCGCACGCCCATCTCAAGGGAGGCATAGACATTACCAATGCCGGTATTGCGGGTGTTATGAAAGTGCATGCGCAATGGCGTGTCGCCGGAGATTTTTTGCACGGCTTCAAGCACGCGCTTGACATCGGAGGGCACCGCCACACCGATGGTGTCGGCGAGCGAAATCTCATCGACGCCAACGTCCACCAATTGTTGTGCAATTGCGGCCACCCGAGCGGGGTCGACCTCGCCTTCAAAGGGGCAACCGAAGGTCGCGCCAATGGTTACCCCAAAAAACATCTTGGCGTCTTTTGCGCGCTTGATCATATCGAGGGTAACGGCGAGCATTTCGTCCGCTTTCCTACCCTGATTTTTTTCACAAAAGGTATCCGTGGTCACAACCGCGCAGTTGACCTGGGTCACCGAGGAGCCCAACGCCCGATCGAGTCCCTTTTCGTTCAAGATCAACCCGATGTAATCGACGCCATCGTGTTGTGGCAGGCGCGCCAGGACTTCAGCCGCGTCGGCCATTTGCGGGACGCGTTTGGGATTGACGAAACTCGTGACTTCCATGCGTTTCAGCCCAGCGCCGACCAAGCGCGTGATCAATTCGACCTTGGTGTCCGTGTCGAGAATTTTAGGCTGGCTTTGGATGCCGTCGCGCGGACCTACATCAACGATTTCGACGTCTTTCATGATTAGGGTGTCCAGGCTATAGTCGCTGCCCGCATCATACTGCAACCCTTTCAAATCAGCGATCTACAAGCCATGACCAAGCCCACTAGCGACCACCCCGGTCCCTTGACTGATATCCGCGTCCTCGAAATGGGACAACTCCTAGCCGGCCCTTTCTGTGGCCAGCTCATGGCCGATTTTGGCGCCGAAGTCATCAAAATCGAAGCACCGGAAAAAGGCGATCCGATGCGCGACTGGGGCCAAGAGAAGGCCCACGGCAAGTCGCTGTGGTGGCCTATCGTGGCGCGCAACAAGAAATCGATAACGCTCAACGCCCGCACCGAAGAAGGCCAAGCCCTGCTGCTGGAGCTGGTAAAACAATCAGACGTGTTGTTGGAGAACTTTCGCCCCGGGACGCTGGAGCGCTGGAACCTGAGCTATGAGCGCTTGGCCGAAGTGAATCCGGGTTTGATCCTCGTGAGAGTGAGCGGCTACGGCCAAACGGGGCCCTACTCCCCTCAGGCCGGCTACGCGGCGGTGGGCGAAGCCATGGGTGGTATGCGCGCGGTGATCGGTTTCCCCGATCGCCCGCCCTGCCGCGCCGGCATATCGATCGGCGATTCACTGACCGCCATGCACGCGATGCTCGGTGCCTTGATGGCACTGCACCATCGAACCAATACCGGCCGGGGTCAGGTGGTTGATGCCGCAATTTATGAGTCCTGCTTCAACATGATGGAGTCCTTGATTTCCGAATACGTGGAAACCGGCTACGAGCGCAAACGCAGTGGCGCAATCTTGCCCAATGTGGCGCCGTCCAGCGTTTATCCCACCAAAGACGGTGAGTACCTGATTGCTGCCAACCAAGACAGTGTGTTCGCAAGGCTCGCCAAGGCCATGGGCGAACCGGAACTCGCCGACGACGAACGCTACGCCTCACATGCAACGCGCGGTAAGAACCAGCAAGAACTGGACGACCGCATCGGTGAGTGGACCAAGGGCTATACCAGCGAGGATCTGAAAGACATCTTGAACGAAAACGGCATTCCCAACGGTAAGATCTTTACCCCTAAAGACATTCTCGAAGACCCGCATTACGCAGCGCGCGAGGCCATCAAGCGCGTCGCGCACCCCGAATTCGGCGAGGTCGCCATGCAAAGCACGTTTCCAAAAATGTCCGAGACCCCCGGCGAAATCCGCTGGTGCGGGCCGGAAATGGGTCAGCACAACGCCGAGATTTACGGCGATCTTTTGGGCTTGGAAGCGGCCAGAATCGACGAATTGCAAGCCAACGGCACCATTTAGCGAGACGCTTTGTAAGCCGCCGAACACGCTCAGTAAGGATCGCGAGATAACGCAGGTCTACTGGGCTGCATCTTACCCATTAATTTGGGACACGGTTTGCCCCGCGGCTTGCCGCGGGGCCCTCTTTCAAGGCCTCAAACCGCACCGGTACTGGTCTTGAAGCGCTCCCAGATCCGTCACGCCGCTGTTACATACCGACCCTAAACTTTGCCTCGAGTCGACACGGCTCAACCGCTTAGTCCCGCCCGGCTAGCTTCCCCCAATCAGCACCGGGCGGGGCATCTTCTTAAGCTGCCCACCGCGCTAAATGCGATAACATTCCGGCCCTTCAACTTGCGGGCAAGAAACAAGCGTGAGCGATTACGATTTCGATCTCTATGTGATCGGCGGCGGATCCGGTGGGGTGCGCGCCGCGCGCATGGCCGCCTCCTTTGGCGTGAAAGTGGCCGTCGCCGAGGAACGCTATTGGGGCGGAACCTGCGTCAATGTCGGTTGTATCCCAAAGAAACTGTTTTCTTATGCGGCGCACTGCCATGAGGAGTTCGCCGATGCGGCACGTCTCGGTTGGACGGTTGGCGACACACGCTTTGATTGGCGAACCCTGGTTGCTAACAAAAACACCGAGATTGAGCGCCTGAATGGCATTTACGAGCGCCTGCTCACCAACGCTGGCGCGGAAATTCATTGGGGGCGAGCTGAGCTCATCAACGAGCATACAGTCGCCATCAACGGGAGAACCTGCACTGCCGAGCGGATCTTGGTGGCAACAGGTGGCTGGCCGTTCGTGCCCGATTTTCCGGGCTCAGAACACGCAGTCACCTCCAATGAAGCCTTTTTCTTAGATGAGTTGCCCGCCCGTGTGGTCGTGGTGGGCGGCGGCTATATCGCCGTTGAATTCGCCGGCATCTTCAATGGTCTTGGCGTTGAAACCACTCAGCTCTATCGCGGCGACATGTTTCTGCGCGGTTTCGATGATGACGCGCGCCACCATGTGGCCGAGCAAATGCGCATCAAAGGCATTGACATCAAGCTTAATACCAACGTCGTAAGCATTAGTGAGAACAACGGAACGAAGGTTCTAGAGCTGACCGATGACTCGACGCTGAAAGCTGATCTGGTGATGTACGCCACGGGCCGCCGCCCAAATAGTGACGGCATCGGGCTGGAAGCCTGCGGTGTGGAACGGCAATCAAGCGGCGCCATCATCGTTAATGAAAACTATCAAACCAACGTGCCCTCAATTTACGCCATTGGCGATGTCACCGACCGTGTCAACCTGACGCCAGTGGCGCTGGCCGAGGGCATGGCCCTGGTGTGGCATCTTTACCGCGACCATGGGCGCCCGGTGGACTACGAGTTCATTCCGAGCGCGGTGTTTTGCCATCCGAATCTCGCGACCGTGGGTTATACCGAAGCCCAAGCCCGGGAAAAATACGCGCAAGTGAGCATCTTCCGCTCAACCTTCACGCCACTGAAGGGCACGGTCAGCGGTAACCCCGAAAAAACGCTGATGAAACTGATCGTCGATAACGCGACCGATCGCGTGGTTGGCGCACACATGGTCGGTCCTGACGCCGGCGAGTCAATCCAAGGGTTAGCCGTGGCCATGCGCGCGGGCGCGACCAAGGAAGTGTTCGACCGCACCATCGGCATTCATCCCACCTCAGCCGAGGAATGGGTCACCATGCGCGAGCCGGTGGCAAGTTAATCATGCAGCTTATTCCGCACCGCGGTATCGACGGCATCCTGCTTGGCGCCGAGCGGGATACGGTCGTGCGCGAGCTCGGTAAACCGGAAAAATCGGGGCGCGAAGAATGGGAAGACGGTGTGATTTCCGAGACCTGGGTTTATCGTTTGATGCGTCTTGAATTGTCTTTCGATTCCGATAACGACTTCTTGCTCTCAAGAATTACGGCATCGCACCCGCATCTGGCGATCCAGAGTTTCAATCCGATTGGCCTTGAGGAAGGCTACCTCCTGCAGAAATATCCACACCTCGATTTGGAAGCCAATCTCGGCGCCAACGGCAAACAATACATTGACCGACTCCTCGATCTCTCGTATTGGCTGAGCAAAGGCAAGGTCGAGAGCGTTACCGTGTTTCCACAATATGACCAGGCCAGCGATCAAATCGCGTGGCCCGCAATCTAGTCCGAGCAAGGCGGCAACAATGACGAACGAACAGTTTGGTGCCTTCGAACGCGAAGGATGGACGCAGACGGGTTTTAGTGAGGCCTACCACGAACGCTTTTCCGCACTCACCCAGCAATCAATTGCTGGATTGTTAGACGCCGCCGGTGTTCGCCCCGGCCACCGAGTCTTGGACGTCGCGACCGGTCCCGGCTACGGCGCCGGTGCCGCCGCCGAGCTAGGCGCCGAGGCGATCGGCGTCGATTTCTCGCCGGGGCAAATTGCGCTCGCGAGAACCCGGTATCCAGAAGTCCAATTCGAGCAAGGAGACGCCGCCAACTTACCGTTCGGCGACGGGCAATTCGACTGCGTCGTGAGCAACTTTGGTATTCTGCATTTTCCCGATCCCGAGGCTTTTATTGGCGAGGCCAAACGCGTGCTAAAGCCCGGTGGCACACTGGCCTATAGCGCTTGGGAGAAAGCCGGAGTCGAAAGCGGCTTTGGCCTCGTTTTAAGCGCACTCGCGAGCCACGGCAACCTCGACGTCGGACTGCCGAGTGGCCCCGATTTTTTCCAATTTGCGGACCCCGAGTTTTGCGCCGCTTGTCTGGCTGGGCACAGCTACAGCAATCCGATCACAACTTCGATTTGCTTGCGCTGGGAGGTTACGTCCCCTCAAGAAGTCGTCACTGCAATCAGCGAATCGACGGTACGAACAGCGGCGATGCTGGCCCGCCAAACCGCGCCGGCCAAAGCAGCGATCGAAGCGATGATTATCGAAGGCGTCGAGAAGGCCAAAGACGAAAACGGCTACTCGCTCGCGATGCCGGTGGCACTCACTGCCGCGCAATCACCCTAATTGCGGCGCGGCCGCCTGGGTGCAGACGCAACACCGTTTCGACGAAGCGCTTCGCACAACCGCTGGGTCATTGGGCGGGCGCGTGTGATGAAGGGATTAAGGTATGTCGCACCTAAGCGTTTAGGCCCTTGTGCTAGGATTGAACAGGTAGGAATTTTTCGAGTTTCGATAGATGCTTAACGTAAGCGAAATGACCGATCGGCAGCGGCGCGAACTCGAATACCATCGCGAGCATGCCGCCTCTTTTCGCGAGATGCTCGAGCGTAAGTTCGACTACGATGTGATCACCAATCCCGACCGGCGTTGGTGGAATGCGCACTGGGAATCGTTCACCTATCTCATGAATCATGGGCTCGCTGGCAAGCGCGTGCTCGTTGTGGGTTGTGGGTTCGGAGAAGATGCCCTCTTCCTGGCCAAGGCCAAAGCCCAGGTAAGCGCTTTCGACCTGTCTCCCGAGTCAATCGAGATCGCAAGCGCGCTTAGCGAGCGTGAGGGGTTCTCGATAGAATTCGCGCAAATGGCGGCCGAAAAATTGGAATACCCGGACGCGTTTTTCGACTACGTTTACGCGCGCGACATCCTTCACCACGTCGACATTCCCAATGCCATGCTGGAAATCCAGCGCACCATGAAACCGGATGCCATATTCTGCTTCAATGAGATCTATACCCATTCAATAACCGATACGGTGAGGAATTCGAAATTCATCGATGGCTGGTTGTATCCCAAGATGACCCGCTTCATTTACGGATCCGAGCGGCCCTATATCACCGAAGACGAGCGGAAACTCACCGAAAAAGACGTCACCGAGTGCTTACATGTGCTGCAGGAACCGGAGCTGAAAAAATACTTTAGTTGCATCGTGGCGCGGGTATTGCCCGACCGTTGGGTATGGCTGAGGAAAATCGATCGCTTGCTGCTCATCATTCTTGGACCGCTGGGGTCGTGGTTCGGCGGGCGCGTTCTGATCGCCGGCAAGATCAAAGCGGGCGCTAAGTAACCGGCAAGTCTATTCATGCTTCCTCGCTGATCACCCAAATCACTCCCTTCCCTTCATCAAGGCGGCGAATACGCTTTATCGATTGAAAAGATGCAAGCGCGCCAATCCACAGATGTTCCCAACAAGTTAAGACCAACGCTTGCCGCTCGGCGGACAGGTTTTTCGTGATCCGCAACTCCGAATGCCTTAGCCGAGACTCAGTGTTGGCAGGACTTATCACCTCGACGCTGTCGCCCATGCCCTCAAACATGCGCCGCATGAACTCTGTAGCGGAATTTAAATCACCATCGTCGGTCCCAACCATCCCGCGCATTTGTTGAAAGTACTGGAGCCCGATGAGCCGTGCTGCACGGCTTGCGAGTTCGACCGCTTCATCGCGCTCGATAAGCTCGCCAAGTGTGACGACGGCGTTGCGCACATACTCAATGGCGTAGTTACGATTGGCTTTCTCCAGACGTTCCTCGCTCCATTGTGCGGAAGGCGGGCGGGGTTGCTCGGCCTCACTGAACGGTGGCGGTCGTTCCCCTTTGGCGAATCGTAAACGGGTGTTCTCGGTAAGCTCGTGGTCGTGCTCGAGGAAGTAGCCGCAAAAGCCAAACTCGCCGGTCATGTCTTCGGAGACACACACAAACCCGAGCTTCGGATTGTTCAAGGAGACACCGTTGTGCGCATACCAGCCGCGTAGGAAACCCCGACTCGCTTCAACCGGGATCCCGCAAATCGTTGGGCCGTCGAACATCCAACGCGGATAGCGAAACCTTACCCAAGCTTTTTGATCGTTCTCATAAGCGTACTCAACGCCGACACCACCGATATTGTTGGCGATCGCATGATATTGCGCGCAGGCAACGGCATCGGGCAGGTACGAAAGCCCCAGTTTCTCGAAGCTCGATAGGAACTTGTCTTCGTGCTGGCGTCGAAACAGCTTGAACATCCATTCTTCGATGAAAGCCGGTGGCTTATTCGCGCTCACCATGAGCTGCAGACCTAGGAAATAGGCGTGGTGAAGGCGCGCTTGGGCACGGATGTAGGTGGCTTGATTTGACACGGTTGGCGAAGCGTAGCATCCCTCAATGAGCTGCCAATTCGAGGGCGCCCAGACCCCTACATTTCTAACCCGGAATTGTGCTTAAATTGAACGCAAGTGAGGCAGGAATAGACCTCGCGTACTCACAAGCTCACGGAGAAGCTTACCTTGCGCCGCCAAACCCCATTAATCGCTGGCTTGGCTCTGATCATTTCTAGCGCTGGCGTCGCCGCGCTCGACCTCGGCTTTGAACCTTATGTGACCGCAGGTGTTGGCTGGGCGAATCATGAACGATTTGCGGCCGATAATGGCACCTCTGTTATCACATTCGCCCCGGGCCAAACTGTCACCTCGATCGGACGCGGTAGCGTCGACGACGATGACATCGGTTGGAAGGTCGGCGCTGGCGCATGGATTCATGAATTTTTCGGTCTTGAATTCAATTTCTTAGATCTTGGTGGTACGTCGCGGACCCAATCAACGTCAACCATACTAGATGTTGCGCTCACGCAGCCGATCAATTTCTTTGCGCCACCACCGGGACGGTTTGTTTCAGAGTTCTTCGAGGACACCTCAGTCGATTTATCAGGGTTTTCGTTCATGGCGAAAACGCGTGTGCCAATATTAAATTGGCTCGATATGACCGTCGGCTTGGGGGCGATCCACTGGGATCTCGACGCTGTGCGAGTAGATAGTTCGATATCCGGCGCGGGCACGATTTTCTTTACGCAACGACCGTTAGCAGCGACCCGGTTGGACGCCGACGATTTCGATTTCGCCTTTAACCTTGGGGCGCAAGCCTGCTTATCGAAACACATAAGCGTGGGAGTCGAATGGACGCGCTATGAGGTTGGGCTCCTAGACGAACACGTCGATTTTCTCGGCGGTGTTATTAACTATCAATTTGGTGACCTCTTCGGCAACAAAGGCTCAATTGATCGATCCGCCACGCCATTAGCGATAGCGGTAAAAAGCTTATGGCGCAATCGTGCCGAAGGCGGGTATATCCCAAAACACTGGGAATTCTTTATTGCCGCAAGCGGCGGCATTGTTCAACACGATGCAGCCGGCGACGGAGACGATGATGGAACGACAATTGGTACCGAGACATCGGCCAACGTTTTCACGACCTCGACAACCACCAACGTCACGACAATCTCGACGGACCGACATCATGCGAGCGGTCGAATTAGCGCGGGCGTGTATTTGAGTCGATATTTTGGTCTTGAAGTCGGATATAGCGATTTCGGCGCTACCCATCGACGCGCTTTTACCTCGATCACGACAGTCACCCAACCAGCGCCCGGTTTACCCGTCGTTTTGGTGCCGTTATTTCCTACAACCCCTAGCCTCACTGCCTTTGAGCAAAAAAGCGAGTACGAGGGGCTCTCTTTTGGCGGGCGCTTTCGCTACCCGTTGTTAAAACGGTTCGAG
>JBCCEV010000105.1:0-15863 GCA_039030125.1 Pseudomonadota bacterium
ATGTAATATCTGATCTCGAAATCTTCATCGTCGTAAGCAGCAAGCAATCCCCAGCACCCGCAACATCTTTCGGCAACGAATTCATCGCGGGGAGACGGTCAGTTTGGACCTCTTGATGTAGACCCGTTGTCGTATGGACCAATAAACCCTCCGCCCCAAGGGTTACTAAGATAGGTCCTGACTGGGCTTTCACCCTGAGTTGTTCGGCAAGCACGACCAGGCCCGAACTATGATCGCCAACAGCAATCCGTGCCTCGTGTTCCGTGGGCGTTAATAAATCCATGCCCCGGAACCTCGACACATCACCCATTTGCGAAGATGTTTGACTGTCCGCAACCATCATTACGCCGCGCTCGTTACACAGCGCGACGATCCGTTCCACCAGAGGTTGAGGAAGACAGCCGTAGTTGAAATCGGAGAAGATAACGAGATCGGCGAGATCGATTTGGGCAGCCAGGGTCGAAAAGATGTCGTCCGCAATGCCCGAGCTGACATCATGTTGGCGCAAGTGGCTCACGCGTAATAAAGTCTTACCATCTGCACGAAAACGTTGCTTTAGCGTGGTGGGTCGACTGTCGTCGGCAAACAAATGTGCGCTGACGTTATATTCGGATAGCTGTTGGTCGACGTAAGCGGTCAGACCATCGCCGCCGCTCACGCAAAAAAATTCGACCTCTGCCCCAAGCGCGCTGGCGTGCGCGGCCACGATACTTGCGCCTCCGATAAATCGATCTTGTTGGATTGGCGTAACGACAAGCGTCGGGTCCTCTCGTGACATCCCTAGCGGGTCGCAGTTGATATATTCGTCAACAATCAAGTCACCGATCACTACAACCTTCAAAGAGCTGAAACGCTCTACGAGATTAACGAGATCAGCGAGCCCAAAATTATGCCGCTCTGGAAAATCCAAAGGTTTGAGGACCGTCGAAAGATTTGTCTCCCGCAACTCACGTTGCAAAATATCAAGCGAGGAGAAACGTACTTCACCGGATCCAAATAGCAACTTGCCGCCATAGTGCTCCACGATCTCGGCTTCCGGATTCGGGAGATCTTCATGCTCTTTCCCTTTTACGACGACCTCTGGTTTTAATAACCTGACAAACACCTCAGGTGGAACGGGAAGAATAAAACTTTCGTCCACCATGCTGATCGAACGCATCCCTTCCAACCGCAAATCTTCGCGAAGGAGCGCATCGCCGAGATTGTCTGGGTTCACCCCAACCACCAACCGATCGCCGCAGCCTTCGGCGAAGTCCAGCAAACGCAGATGCCCCGGATGTACCACATTGAAATTTCCCGAAACAAAAACAATTCGCTCGCCAGGATCAAAACGGCCGCGAATTTCAGCAGCGACCAAAGCAGCCTCTTCAAGTTGTGTGTTTTTCTCCATCGGCTTCGAAGCACTCATTTGACGTTATCCATATCCATTAGATCCGTTCAGAACTTGATAACGCAGCGCCCAGCTGCAGAGCCATCGCGCATCGCGTTGATCGCGTCGTTAATACCATCCAACGGGTAAGTGTTAGTGACCAATTCTTTGAGCTGCATGCGCCCGGCGTCGACTAGCTTCATATACCGCGGAATGTCAATTTCCGGGGCAGCATCACCGCCGTGCGATCCGTAAAAACGCTTCCCGAAATGCATTGGCAGGGAGTAAATGTTGATATTGTTTCCGGCCCTCGGAACACCGACCAAAATCACGCGCCCTTTGCCATGAATAAGTTCGTAACCAGACTGGATGACTGCTGGCACCCCGGTGTTATCGATAAAGCAATCCAGCGTGCCTGGTTCGACGATTTTTCCGATCTCGCTGACAGCATCCGATTTAGAACCATTAATGGTGTGGGTTGCCCCCATTTTTTTGGCGAGCTTGAGCCGATTGTCATGGAGGTCAACCGCAATCACTGGGTATGCGCCATTCATCGCCGCGGCTTGAACAACATTCAGCCCAACCCCGCCCGCACCGAATACCACAACCGACTCGCCGATCCGGAGGTTTGCATCATTGGTGACAACGCCGAAACCTGTGGTCACCGCACACCCGAATAACGCGGCAACGACTAAATCAGTTTGGGCAGGAACGGCTGTCACACGATTTTCCGCGACAATCGCATACTCATTAAATGTGGTAACCCAACCGGCGTTTAAGCGCTTGCCTTGCCATTGATAAGCAGCAGGAGCGGCTTCGATACCCGGCGCTGGTTTCCAGTGCAAGACCACCGTATCACCCTTACTCACCGTACGAACGCCGGCACCTAGAGCCACGACCTCTCCCGAGCCCTCATGTCCAAGTAGATGGGGTAGCCACTTATCCGGGCCTTTAACCGCATCGATTTCACCAATTTGAGATCCGCAAATACCGCTGTAGCTGAGTTTGACTAGAACCTGCCCGGCTTCTAGATCGGATGGTAGATCGACCTCGTCTACGACCAGCGGCTGACCCGTCTCCACCAAGATCGCGGCCTTCATTTTTTGAGGTAATTCCATGGCTCCGACTTACTCGAAATAAATGAAGGAATGATCACCGGAGTAACCGGTTTGCTTAAACCACCAGTCCCATTCTTCTGGTGAGTTGAATGCCTCGCAGGTTACTTGCCAATAAAGCAGGTTCGTCTTCTCGTCGTGATTGCGATAAGACTCGACGCAAATATAGGCGTTTCCTTTGCTCACTCGTTGAACCTCACGTAATGCTTTATCGAGGTCATAACAAGGCAAGTTATGCAGTGTTGTTATCGAGACAACGAGATCGAATTCGTTGTCCGCAAACGGTAGGGCGTTTGCATTTCCTACTTCGAGCTGCCCTGCAACCTCCTCTTTCGCGTTCTCAATCGCGTAGGTTGAAATATCGACTCCCCGCACCTCAAGACCTGGGACGGCCTCAGTGAAATCGAAGACCAGAAATCCCTTGCCGCAACCAACGTCGAGGACCTTGTCGCCCGGCTTTAACTGATAATGCTCAACCATGGCATCGGCGACTTTGCGCCAGCGTCCGTCATAGTTGTAACCGCCATAGTTAACGCGCCTGTCGCCATCCCAATAATCAAAACCCCATTGCGTGGCTAGCGCGGCCGCCTTCGCCTTGGGGAATTCCGGATCATTGACCCGGGCGAGATAATCGCGTTTGGTGCTTTTGTGAATCGCAGAAAGGAAATCGACGTATGCCATTTATTGAATCGCCACACTTTTAGACTGAGTTAAATAACGTTTTATTTTTTCAAGTTGCATCTCGCGGTGAATCACCTCATCGCGTTCTGGATCCGCAAAGCGACGACGTTCGACGCTATCGGACAGAAATTCATTCAGCATGATGCAGCACCACTTGATCTCGACGATCGGTAGCAGTGCTTGCGCTCTTTCGATGATTACTTCCCGGTTAGCGAAGCCGCTGTGCAGACAGGTCGTCGCGAATCGATCGAAATGTTCAAACGGAATTGGAATTTCTGGCTGACAAAATAAATCAGCGATCATTTTTGCCGGATCATCCCAACCCGCGTATTCGAAATCGATAAAGCACAGTTGTCCGTCAGCTCTGAGCAACGCATTGTGGAAACCAAAATCGGACGGAGACACGCAATGCTCTCCACGCTCGAGCTGGTAGCGCACCGATTTTGAAGGTGCGGGGAGCCTTTCGACACTTTGTCTCAGTTGGCTTTCCAATTTCGCAACTAGCTCAAGTGCCGCACGGTTTACCGTCTTCTGTGGGTCAATGCCCGCAAGTTGCTCCAAGCGCCGTTTCACCCCCTCAACATTTTCGTCGATGCTTGAGCAGCCATCCGACGCTCGGATCAATTGCGCGACCCCCGTTTCACGGTGTTCACCGTTTAGTGCGCCAAAGAAGCGCGCGAACTGGGCGACATGATTGCCGTTGATCTCGCCGGGCGTCAGTTTCCTGCCGGCGACGTACTCATACACGCCGAACAAGCCGTTCGGATCGCGCCACACAGGCCGAGGCACGGTTCGGACTTGGCAATGAAGTGCATAATCTAGAAATGCCCACTCTGAGGCGAGACGATCCCGACTGCCAACACCCCCCTGGAAGTAACGCTTAAGAAAGAATTTCTGATCACCGCTATGCAATACAAAACCTTGGTTGTTACCACCAAAGTCGCGCGCGCCAATTTCTAAGTCATCGGGATTGATGCCCTGACTCGCGCAAAACTCAGCGACGTTTGCGATCACTGATTGTTGTTCGATAGCAAGCGTTGACATTGATCTTTGAAGTCGGCCCAACTCGTGACGCGCGGCAAATCGAGAACCCCATGGGCGTTGGCGGGATCGAACAAAAAGGGCTCCGTGTCGCGCGGAAAGGCTTGGTCGGTCAGAATTTCTGGCAGATCGTCGATGAAGTAATCGCAACCGATCGCGCCGATACGGTGCCATTTATCGGCCTTGGTAAGCTCGAAGAACATTTTTTCTTCAGCAATGATGGGTCCGCTTCGGTCAACTAGCGAATGGGTGACCCATGTGCGCGCGGCATCGTGAAGATCGTATTTAGGCCCACGGAACGGGTGCCGAGTTTTGTGACTTACTATCGCCAGATCCATACCATCCTCGCCACCGGCCCAGCGCATGAAGTCCAAGGCTCCGGGGAACGCTTCGGCTTCCGCCATCCGAGCGCCATAGACATAGCCCTGCAAGTGAATCCAATACTCTTCTTTACCCTGGGCTCGCAGGTTGTCCCTGACGTGCACTTTGGTGGGTTCCACGCCTGCTTCGATCTCACCGGCCTCGAGGGCGCACTTATGAAAAAGCGCGTCGTAGCTGACGATAGTGTTGTCGAAATCGAGTCCAACAAGCACGTTAGGCAACCGCAGCGTTACTCATTATCGTCTTACCCACTTCGCCAGCGATGTGCTCGGCGGTGAGACCAAAATGCGCGCGCGCATAGTTCTGGCTGCCAATCACATGCATGAACTCATCAGCGGTGCCAAAGCTCATAAGCTGCCCGGAGAAACTTCGTTGCTCGATGAGCCATTCGGCGATGCTCGCCGCCAGTCCCCCAATTCGCGAATGTTCTTCGGCGACTGCGATGAGTGGGAACTTATCGAAAAGTTCGGCAAGGCGCTCGCCGTCAAGTGGTTTCACTGTCGGGAATCCCTCGACCCTCGCTTTTACGCCTGTGCCAGCCAGTAAATCCGCAGCATCCAAGACCACTTTCATCATGTTGCCGGTGCTGATCAAACAAACGTCGCTGCCATCACGCATGGTCATAGCTTTGCCGATTTTGAAATCCGGCATCTGCTCATGTATTTGCGGTTCGCCTTTCTTACCGATCCGCATATAGACGGGTCCGTCATGCGCGACAGCCGCGCGCAGCGCCGCCCTCACTTCCATTTGGTCGCAAGGACATAAAACCGTCATGCCTGGCAACGTTCTCAGCAGCGCGATGTCCTCAACCGAATGATGGGTAGGGCCTAGCTGGGCGTAAGAAAGCCCGGCGCCCGTACCAACGATGACGACCGGTGCTTCGTGATAACACACGTCCACGCGGATCTGCTCCAAACAGCGCGTGGTGGTGAAAGGCGTGATGGTGTAGACAATCGGTTTCAGGCCATTGAGTGCCATCCCGGCCGCCAGTCCCATCATATTGGCTTCCGCCACGCCGCAATTGATGACTCGGCCTTCGCAGGCTGCTTTCATGTTGTCGAAAAGCCGGTTTCCAATATCCCCTGAGAGCAAGACGACATCCGTGTTCTCCGCGCCAATTTTGGTCACTTCGTCAGCAAAGGCATTTCTCATGCGGGGACTCCCAGTTCGCGATTTGCGGCGGCAACTTCTTCTTCATTTGGAATGCGGTAGTGCCAGTTATTGTCGTCTTCCATGAAAGAAACACCCTTGCCTTTGATGGTATGGGCAATGATGGCTTTCGGTTTACCCGATCCATCGGGCACCTCGCTTAGGATTGAGACCAAGCCATCCATATCGTGCCCGTCCGCCTCACAAGCGTTCCAGCCAAAGGCATGCCACTTATCAACCAGGGGCCCAAGCGACATTATTTCCTCGCTGCGCCCGGTGGCCTGCCATTTGTTGTAGTCGACGATCACTACCACGTTGTCGAGAGCTCGAGCGCCTGCGAACATCGCCGCTTCCCAGTTTGACCCTTCGTTACATTCACCGTCGCCCAGGACCACAAACACTCTAAAATCCAAACCTTTCAGACGACCTGCCGTTGCCATGCCCAAGCCCATCGGTAAACCGTGGCCAAGCGAACCCGTGGCCGCCTCAATACCGGGGAGATGATGCGGGGTCGGGGGGTGTTCGGCGAAAATCCCGCCGTCGGCGCCATAGGTGTCCAGGTCCGACACTGGATAAAAACCGCGCTCAGCGAGAACTTGGAACAGCCCGGGAGCGCCATGCCCCTTGCTCAAAATAAAACGGTCGCGGGCCGGATCGGCCGGCTTTCCGGCATCGATACGCATGATGTTGAAGTACAACGCAACCATGATATCGACGCATGAAAGACAAGAAGCCAAGTGCGGGGTTTTGCTGCGGTGAGAGGTCGTAATGATCCGACTTCGAATCAGCGCTGCCGTATCGCGCAGCGTCTCGATATCCTGAGTCAAAAAGTTTCCGTTCTGAATCGAACTCGCTGTGCTCATGTCGCCCCCCTTGAAAAACCGTATTTAGTTTTGCTGTCCACGCTCATAGAGGAACTGCATGATCATGTGTCCCACAACCAATTGCAGATCTTCGCTGATCTGCATGTCATCAATCGGGAAATGCATTGACACATCTGCTGCTTGGAGGGCTTTCCCACCGGAGTAGCCGAGGATCGCGTAGCTGCGCATTCCGATTTCTTGGGCCTGATCCAGCGCGCGGATAATATTGGGGGAATTACCGCTGCCCGAAAGCACGATCAATACATCGTCCGCGCGCGCCTGCACGGCGAGTTGCAAAGAAAATATGTGTTCATAGCCCTCATCGTTCGCCAAGCAGGTTGTGACCGCGGTATTGGCGGGCAGTGCGTGAACGCGCAATCCAGAACCGGACTGCTTCGAGATCCCGTATAGAAAGTCATTCGCCAAATGCACAGCGTTACCGGCGCTCCCGCCATTTCCGCACATGAAAACCTGTCGCCCGGACCGCCAACAATCAAGCAGCTCCTCAGCCAGTTTTTCGACCGGCTCCCAATTAGCTTCGGCCATCACCTTTGAAAGCCGGGCCGTATAGTCGGCAAACATGGGTCCGATGGGTTTCGGTTTTATCTGTGCGTTCAATTGAGCACCTCCTTTTCCATCCATTTAAGGTTATGGAATCGATCTTCATCCTTGAGATCGCCGGCCATGTACTTCTCCGTGATGTCAGCGATTGCATCATTCACCGTGAATTTGGGGCTGAAGCCAGTCGCCAACAAGCGGTCGGAATTGACTCGGTAGGAGCGAGGATCGTTGTTACCCGTCACTGTGATTTTTGCATTGGTGCGCTCGGCAACTCGCTCGGCAATCTCCATTAACGATAAATTCTCAAAACCCGCATTAAAGATCCCGGTGTGCTCGGGGTGATCGAGCATGAACAGATAGACATCGGTGATGTCTTCCATATGGATATTGGGCCGCGTCTGCTCCCCGCCGAACACCGTGATCTCGCCGTTGGTGAGCGCCTGCATTGTGAGCATATTTACCGAAACATCTAACCGCATGCGCGGCGATATACCGCACACCGTCGCCGGCCGGATGATCTGAACGGTCATGTCATTGGCATAACTCAGTAGTACACGTTCGCCGACCATTTTGGTCTTGTTGTACTCAGAAATTGGCGTGAGTTCGAGTTCCTCTACGACTTGCTCTTCGTCCTTGACGCCGTAAACGCTTCCGGAGGACGCGTATATAAATCGCGATATCCCGACGCGCGCCGCCTTGTCAGCCAGTTGCATTGTCGCCAGCGCGCTAATTTCCCAAGTGAGCTTGGGGTCCAGATCCCCGCACGGATCGTTGGCCACCGATGAAAGATGAATAATCGCCTCAACATCGTCTAGATCAATTTTGTCGGTCTCGCGCACATCTTGCTCAAGGACCCGAAGATTAGGATGCTCCGGCAGATAGTTTCCGAACCACATGATGTCAAGCGCATCAACACTGTAGCCTTTGCTGAGGAGCTTCGGGACAAGTACCGAGCCTTTGTACCCACACGCACCAGTGACAAGAATCTTCAAAACCGCTCCCTCTCTCTATCCGTATTGGGACATCAAAGTCCCTCTAGTGGTCGTTAAGGCCGCCAGAAAATCCCGCGGCAGCCGCTGCTCAAACTCATCAGTGGAAATTTCCATCACCGCCCGAATTTCGCGATCGAGAATTGCCGGATACCACTCATCCTCTCGCTCCAACGGCGTCTTTGCTCGGGGCTCGAAAGCCAAGCGTTTAAGCCATAAGGCGAGATACAAGACCGCGGTTTTTTCGACGGTGCTGTCAAGCGGGTACTTGGTGACCACACGTTGACGCCCGGCATCACCCCAGCGCTGGCGAAGTTCGGCCGACTCAATCAATTGCAGCATTGCCGCGCCTAAGCGCACTGGATTTCGCGTCGGCACCAGGGTTCCGCTGACCGCCTCTTCAACTTGCTCTAACGCGCCGCCCACGGCAGTCGCCAGCACCGGCAATCCTGCGCGCATGTATTCTAAAATCGCATTCGAAAACCCTTCCTGATGCGAAGCGGACACACCAACATCAGCAATATTCAGATAATCGCGAACATCGCTTACCTGGTTCACGAAAATGACATCCTCGGCACAACCAAGTTTAGCGCTCCATGTTTTAAGCTCCGCCAACAATCCCTCGTCACGTCCCACGCATAGAAGACAGAGTTGGCGATCCCTTGCTTTGGACCGGGCCTTCGCGAAACCCTCAATCAAATCGATGTGTCCTTTGTAGGGGATCAAGTTCGCCACGTTGATGAACACGATTGCGGCGGCGCTGATCCCCAACGAAGATCTGCTCACCTCACCACTACCCTCGCAGTCAGCCGCGATCCCATTGGGGATGATCGCCAAGCGGCTCGACGGAAATCCTTCCTCGCGAAGCTCCTCAATGATCGCTTTTGAATTTGCAACACCGACGACGGCATCGCGATGAAGACGGTGCTCAAGCTTGGCAAGAAGCGAATGATTGAGTTGATAATGATTAAGGCTACGACGGCTCATCACTAAATGCTTAAAGCGTACGAGCATCGAACAAACACCTGTCATTAGATACGCCTGCGGCAAATAGCAGTGCACGAAAAGCGTTCGTTTATCCAGCAAGTGCCGCATTAACGCCACGGCCGAAACGACGAGCAGCAGTGCTTTTCCCAGACGGCCACGACGTAAGCACGCTACACGCTTCAGCGGGGCATAAACCTCAACACCGGCAGCTTCGAGCTCGGGCGCCAAATCGCCCGCGCCGATCATGGTATGAACCCGCACGGGCAATCCGGAGCGCAACAACTCAGGGAGAACCATCAGGAGCTGACGCTCGGTGCCCCCGAGGCCCAGTGAACCAATAACGATCACAATCTTTGAATCAGCCACTAACCTGTCTCATCTGGGCGTGCGCAAACTCGCAGATGGAATCTGCAATATGTTCGATTTCTTGGTCGCTAAGATACGGATGCATTGGGAGGCACAAGATCCGCGCGGCAGCCGCCTCGGCATGAACGCAACCGGTCCCCACGGCACCGGCGAAAGCGGCTTGTTGATATAGGACACGTGGATAGTGCACGGAGGTCGGTACACCGCGCTCGGTCAGAAAACGAGCCAGGCGATCCCGTTCGTTCGTCTCGATGGGAAACTGCGCGTGGGCAGAGCGGAACACCTCTCCGCCGTCGGCCACGCCGACCGCTCCAGCGAGGGCGTTATGATATTGCTCAGCCACACGGCGGCGGGCTTCAAGCTCGTCGTCGAAGATCTCGAGTTTCGTTAGCAGTACCGCTGCTTGGATGGTATCGAGTCGGGAATTTTTACCCAGGCGCGTATGCTCATAACGTCCCGTCTGACCATGATCGCGCAGTTGTCGCAGCACCTCGGCAATATCGTCGTCGTCGGAGAAACAAGCACCACCGTCTCCGTAACAACCAAGAGGCTTGCTCGGATAAAAGCTGGTACACGCAAGCTTGGTAAGCGCGCAAGAATGGCCTCGCGCCGTGGTGGCGCCGAAGCTCTGCGCCGCATCTTCGATTACCGCGATGCCGTGCTTTGCCGCGATTTCATTGAGCGCTTCGAAATCGGCGCATCGCCCGTACAAGCTTACGGCCAAGATCGCTTTCGTGCGCTTGGAGATGTTTTGTTCTACGAGCGTTGGGTTGAGGTTGTAGGTTTGCGGCTCAATGTCTGCAAAAACCGGTGTCGCGCCACACCAAAGAATGGCCTCCACGGTGGCGGCAAAAGAAAACGGCGTGGTAATAACTTCGTCGCCAGGGCCAACACCCAAAGCAAGTAAACCCAATATTAATGCGTCTGTGCCGTTGGCGACCGTGACGCAATGTTTCGCGCCCGTATATTTCTCAAGCGCACGTTCGAGTTCGCCAACTTCACGACCAAGAACGAAGTCGCCGCGCGCCAACACCTCAGCGATCCGAGCGTTAAGAACAGATTTGACCCGCGCTTGCTGGGTTCGCAAATCGACAAAGTCGATGGCAGGAACGCGTTCAGCCATCGTTCCTCCTCTCAAGGGGCGGCCCGTTTTCGAGCAGGGGTTGAAGAACAGCGGGTACCACGAGCGGTTTGGGATCGAAACGTTCGACAAGCGCATTAAAGAATTGCTGCGCGTCGCTGAGCGTCGTAAACAGGATACTGTCAAAGTCCGGGATAGGCTCGGTAATCGACCAAACAGGTCGACCGAGAAATGCACCCTTAAATTCCGTCGGCTGCACGGTCCCAATCAATTCGATTTCAAATTGATGAGCGCGCACCGAAGCGATTTCTGCGATTTCCGATACGCCTGCGAGCAATACTCGCCGGTCACCCGATATTTCGATTTGATCGTAGCTCTCTTCGATCGAGGTCGCGGCACGATGATAGTAGTCAAAGGAAGCACTCAGAAACTCGCCGGTTAGACGGCTTTTCTCGGCAAATCCCTTAGGCGTAAGGTAGTAGGCGTAGCGGTTTGCCGGCGCCTGTTGAATCTTGACCAATCCCTTCAATACGCAACGCTTCAGGTAGGCGTTGGTCATCCCAAGCGCCACGCCTAGGCGATCTGCCAGATGACGCTGTGTCACATCACTACGCGCCTCAATGGCTTCCAGCAAATCGAGCGTTAAGTCTTTTTCGCGGTCTGGACGCATAAAGTGTGTTCAAATTTTGAACATTCTATCAGCATGTTCAATCCGTGAACAACACTATATATTGTGTTTGCGGGGTCGCCACCGTCACGCGGTGCAGTGGTCTCTGCGCAGTGGCCTCTTTGCAGGCGCGGCGCGTCTAGCCACCACGGGCGAATCGCAAATCAAATAAAACTCATAATGGACGCGAATGAGCAGCGCCGTTTTTTCGCCAAATATTGGTTTGAAACTCGCCATCCTGATAGGCGCCATGACCCTCGGGGGCTGCGGCGATCGCGCGATAACGCCACAAAATATCGAGGCTTTGGGTTGGCTCCGGTTGGCGATAGTGCCCAGTGGCCCTAACCAACCCTGTACCGAGCCGAATTTTGAGCTGGCCCTAGCAGAACAATTCGCGCGCTCTATCAATGCCGACCTTGCGGTTATTCCGGCGAGAAATCAGCGTGAAGTAATCGAGTTACTCCTTACCGGCAAAGCACACATGGGGGCCACCGGCCCACCTAAACCGGTCGCGGGGCTCAGTTGGGGCGCGACCTACCGAATTGATTTTCCGGTCTTGATCTATCGTCGGGGGAGCGATCGACCGCGAGACGCTAGCGATATTGGTGAGCGCCCAATCGTCGCGCTTGAGCGCGCTGAGACAAACTTCGTGGCCCGGGAACTCTACGCCAGCGGGCACGACGTCCAGCTAATTACTGTTGGCACGCTAGGCGAAATAACGGCGATCGTCGATCGGCAGGTTGAACCGCTAGGACTCATGCGAGCGTCGGAGTTCGAAGACCTCCGCAGACGCTACCCCGAAGTCGCTTTGGCGATCGAGTTCGATCACCCTTTGGCGCTGACATGGTTATACCGCGGCCAACAAAACGACCCGTTGGGGGCTTCGATCACAAAATATATGGCCGGGCAGTTCCAGCAAGGAGCCTACAACGATCTGGAGCATCGATACTTTTCCCACTTGCGAAAGTTCGATTACGTTGAAGCACGCGCGTTTTTGCGGCACTACTCAGAACGCCTGCCCGAATTTCGCCAAACATTTATCGAGGCTGGCGAGCAAGTCGATATCGATTGGCGTCTATTGGCAGCCGTTGGCTATCAGGAATCACACTGGCGGCAAAACGCACGATCCCCGACCGGTGTCAGGGGCTTGATGATGCTTACCGAAGCTACCGCCAAACGCATGCAGGTCGACCGTTTGGATCCGCATCAGAGCATCCGCGGCGGCGCACGCTACCTGAAGCAAATCAAAGACCGCCTGCCCGAGCGGATCCCCGAGCCTGATCGGCTGTGGTTCGCACTCGCCGGTTACAACATTGGGCTCGGCCATTTGGAGGACGCGCGCGTCCTCGCCGATCGGGCTGGCGCCGATCCAGACAAATGGTTCGAAGTGGCGCCCTTTCTGCTCAAACTGGGGCAACGTGAGTGGGCGGAAAAAACCCGGTTCGGACGGGCTGCCGGCGGCCAAGCGCGCAACTTCGTTCGCAACGTGCGGCGTTACAACGACGTTTTGATCAGCTTAGAGCCGTCGCCCCAAAGAAATATTTGCCGCGTCGATAAGCCTGCGCCAATCAAGCGATTTGCTCTATTTTAGAGATCAGTTTTTCGTTTGGCGTCGGTGCATGACGGATGGCAGCTTCGCCGCCATTTTTTCCGCGGCTGCGCTCGAACGTTCGTGTCCGAGTTCGATGGCACGACAAAACCAGTCATAAGCGGCGGCTCGATCTTTTCCACTACCCTGCCCGGTCGCTAAACATACGCCCGCGCAGTGAGCGGACTTTCCATGACCGGCATCACCCCCACGACAAAACCACTCATAGGCGATCTCCAGCTCGCCACGCCGCAGATAGTACTTGCCCAATTGATACTGAGCATCGCTCAACCCCTGCCTAGCCGCCGCCACTAACCAACGCTCTGATTCGGGTGGCTTTAGCCGGCGTCCGAGGAGCAGTTGTGCTTTCGCGTAACCGAGCTCGGCTGAACGTTGCAACCACGCGAGGGCTTCTTGGGGATCTGGTGCGCAACCAAGACCTTTTTGGAGCAATTGGGCAAACACGTACTGCGCTTTTGGGTAATCGGAAAATGCGGCTTCACGAATCAAACTTGCACCGCGTTCGTCATCCTGCAGCAAGCCTTCACCGCCAATGAGTAGCATTCCGAGATTTAATTTGGCTTTCTCATTACCGGCATCAGCCGCCTGTTCATACCAATGGACAGCCTTGGAAACATCACGGCGACACCCCCAGCCCTCGCTTAGCGCGCGCCCAAGATTGAGTTGCGCTTTTGGATAGCCCTGTTCGGCTGCCCTGGAAAACCAAACAAACGCCCGCTCGAGATCTTTTCGGACCCCATCACCGCGTTGATAGCACAGCGCCAAATTGTGCCGCGCTTTAACATCACCGGCTGCGGCGGCGCGTTGATACCAGCCAACGGCAACGCTGAGATCTTGGGGAACGAGCTGCCCGTGATGGAAGCACCAGGCGAGAAAACTCTGCGAACCTGGATGACCAGATTCCGCCGCGGTTTTCAACAGCGCCGCAATCTCTTTGCGATCAGCAACCAAGGTCGAATCGAGAGAGGTGATCCCAGCTCGCATCGCCGCGCGTCGATGGCCGCTACGTGCAGCGCTAATGTACCAATGAAGCGCTAGTTGCCGATCGCGCTCAACAATCCATGCATGCGCATAACACTCCGCAAGTTGATACTGAGCATCGCTACGGCCGTCACTGGCTTCGACCAGCAGTGTGTCGATCGCAGAAATAGGTGTGTCGGCGGCCATGCCTTGATCTTCGTTCTAATCACCGTCTGGAGTCCAGCAAATTCAAGCCAAAAATCGAACTGCCGATAGATCGCCTATGAGTGCCAGCCAAGCGCAATTGAGGGAGGCTCACCGAGTCGAAGATCTGGTTGCGGGCATCAGAGATCTGATCCCGCTTCCGCAGGCTTACGTGCGCATTCGCGAGCTCGTTGCCGATCCCGATACTCGCATTAGCGAACTCGCCGAGGTGATCGCAACTGATCCAGCCCTTACTGCGCGGCTATTGAGGATAGCCAACAGTGCTTTCTACGCGCTCCCGGATCCGGTGGAGTCCGTGCACCGGGCCGTGCGGGTCCTCGGCTTTCAGGAAGTCAATCGAATCGCGCTGGCAACCTCAGCGCTCGGTTCCCTGGACGCGTTGTCACCAGAACATATCGATATTCACAGCTTTTGGCGGCAAAGCGTTTACTGCGGACTATTTGCCCGCAAACTCGCCGGCTTTTTGCGCGAGACGGGATCGGATGCCCTATTCGTAGCGGGGCTACTCCACGCGACCGGGATCATCGTGCTCGCCCACCAACTGCCCGCGGACTACCTTCATTGCGTGGAACACTCGCGTCGGCACGACCAGCCGGTGAATCAGGTGCAGAAAGCGCTTTTAGGATTCGACTACGCCGACCTCGCCGCCGCCCTACTGGATTTTTGGCAGTTACCCAAAAGCATCATCCAACCCATCGCCCTGCATACCAGCGCACTCGAGGACGTCGATGAAGCGCTGCGCACACCGGCGGCTATCTTGGGTATCGCCGCCACCGTCGCCGACGCCACTTCGACGCTGGCAACCACACCGAGCTCCAGATTCGATTCCCAAGCCGTCCAGCTCACGCACATGAATACCGAAAGACTCGATGGCCTCATGGTGGAAACCGAGGCCGAACTGGTCGATGTTATTGCTGCGCTAATTCCGGGTAGTTCTAGCTGATCCGTTTCGTCGCGTAGGACCCTGGCGCTGCTTCTATCACGCTGAGTCCGCCGTCACCGGGGTGCCGCGCGGCGACCTGCTCGCCCCTGAAGGGGGCGACCCAGTCCGCCCACGTCGCCCACCAGGATCCTGATTTGGGTTGCGCAGCGTCAAGCCATTCAGTGGCATCAGAATCTCTTGGCCGCCCACCGATAAAATGGTCATAGGCTTTATCGCCCGGCGGGTTTACGATCCCGGCGATGTGGCCCGCCTTGCTCAGAATAAACTGCACATCCCCGCAAGGCAGTTGCGCCCCAGCGTAGGTCGACTTCCACGGTGCGATGTGATCTTCTAGCGCCGATACAAAACACAGCGGCAGATCGATACTGCTGAGGTCGATCGGAACGCCGTTGACCTCGATTCCGCCGGGTTCACGAAAACGGTTCTCGATATACATCTTGCGTAAGTAAGTGCTGTGCATTTTTGCCGGCATACGGGTCGAATCGGCATTCCAAAACAGAAGATCAAACGCCGCAGGTTTGCGCCCCATTAGATAGTTATTGATCACGAACGACCAAATCAAATCGTTGGCACGGATCATATTGAACGCACTCGACATCTCGGCGCCATCAAGGAAACCCTGCTCGTTCATCTTGCTTTCAAGTGACGACACCTGTTGCTCATCCACAAAAACACCGATGTCGCCAGGCTCGCTGAAATCAAGGAGGGAGGTAAAAAAGGTGCCACTGATCACGCGCTCGTCGCCGCGGGCTTTAAGATAAGCGAGCGTCGCCCCCGTGAGCGTGCCGCCAAGGCAGTAACCAATGAGGTTAATTTCAGAGACTCCCGTAGCACGCTCAATGGCATCGAGCGCGGCCCCTGTCCCTGCCTGCATTG
>JBCCEV010000106.1:0-15635 GCA_039030125.1 Pseudomonadota bacterium
AGGAGCGCGGGGTAGTCGGCGGGGTCGTATTCGAGGTCCGCGTCCTGGATGATCACGAAGTCGCCCTTCACCTCCCGGAAGCCCGTCTGAAGCGCCGCGCCCTTGCCTGCGTTCTTCGTTGGTGCCTCGATTGAAGATGCGGTCATCTCGCGCGATGATTTGTTTCCAAGCATTGAGGCCTGCGCTGAGCGCATTCGCGCTGCGGTTGAGGTCGCTAAAGCACTCCCGTTTGATTTCACCATTACCGCGCGCGCCGATAATTTCTTTCGCGGTAATACTGATCTCGACGACACCATCGCGCGATTGCTGGCCTACGGCGACGCCGGTGCCGATGTGGTTTATGCTCCCGCAGTCGTAAAACCCGATGCCATTAAAGCTATCGTCGGTGCGACAAAAAAGCCCGTCAACGTGCTGGCGGGGATTGGCGGCAACAAGCTCACGGTCAACGACTATAAAGAGATTGGGGTGCGCCGCATTACCATTGGCTCCGCGCTGTGGGCGGTTGCTTATCAGGCGGCCAAAGACGCGGCGACGACGTTGCTTAACGATGGGTCTTTTGAGGGTTTTGATAACCGCATGGCTTACGTCGACGCGCTGAAGTTGTACTCGTAGTAAGAAAGGCCGGTCTTCGCAGGGTTATCGAAAGCAAACCGGTAAGCTCCCAAGCACGCGGAAGAAACTCGGCGACCACTCAACGCCGCTTTCGGCTATAGCAGGTGCCGCGACTCGTCGCACAAACTCCCCGATAGCGGCGCGCGCTTCGATTCGAGCCAATTGGTGTCCAAGGCAGTAATGCTCTCCGCCGCCAAAAGCCAAATGAGGTGGCCCACCTTCGCGGGTTATATCGAATTCATCGGGTCGTTGATATTGCTCCGGGTCGTGGTTCCCCGATCCCAACATCAGCCACAAAATACTGTCGGCTGGTAACTCAATACCGCCGATTTCATAAGGCTCGCGCAGCATGCGCCAGTTGAACAATATCGGCGTGTCATAACGCAAACACTCTTCAATCGCCTTATCGATTAATGACGGATCAGCGCGCAGCTTCGCATATTCTGCAGGATTCATAATGAACGAGCGGATCCCGTTGCCAATCAATCCAATCGTCGTCTCAAATCCAGCCACCAGCAAACCGATGGCTTGGACGGTAAGTTCACCGGGTTTCAAGCGATCGCCATCTTCCTCGGCCCGGATCATTTCACTGAGCAAGTCATCGCCAAGATCGTTGCGGCGCTCCTCAACCAAGCGATCAAAATAGTCAGCCATGCCGACGCCGGCGGCCCGCACCCGCTCCACGACATCCGGCGGAAGAAAGGCTGCGAAGAAGGCATTCGTGCGGGCCGCAGTCCACTCGGTAAACTGCAGCCGGTCCTGTTCTGGCACCCCCATGATCCGGCATATCATGCGGCTCGGCACAGCAAGCGCCAAATCCTTGATGACGTCCATGCCACCGTCAGCAAGACCTTGATCAAGCGCCTCGCCAACGGTCCGGTCGACCTCCTGTTCGATATTCCCTAACGCGCGACGCGTGAAAGCCTTCACCACAAGGCGACGCAAACGCATATGGACCTCACCATCACGGTTGAGCATAAATTCTCGGAAACTGCCACGGCGGTCTTGTGGATCAAAATTTGGATTTGACCCATCGCTAAGCGTCATACTGGTCGGTGCCTGCTTAAAGACATCGACGATGTCCGCGTAACGAGAAATACGCCAAGGTCCAAGCGGCGTTTGATTTACCGGCGCCGTTTCACGCAAATGTTTCAAAGCCGGATAGGGGTTGTCTCGAAACTCCAAGGACATGGGGTTGGCGCCATCCCAATCCTCGTCCGACAACTGACTTAGAATTTCGACACTCATAAGAACCTGGGTAACATAGCCCCTCGATTTCGACGAGCCGTATGTTAACCATGTGGCGCCGCTGGTAGCAGTTAAATTTTTGAGGATTGATTTATGGATCTCGGCCTGAAAGACAAATCAGTGATCGTGACTGGTGGGGGATCAAACATTGGCCGCGCCATCGTACTCGCCTTCGCCCGCGAAGGCGCGAAGATCACCATCGGCGATATTGATACCCCGCAGGCTGAAACGGTCGCCAGTGAGGCAAAAGCGTCTGGAGCCGCTGCGGCCCAGGTCTGCGCATGTGATGTCACTGAGCTTGCCCAGGTGGAAGCGATGTTTGAGCGCGCGACCGCGAACCACGGCGGACTTGACGTGCTCGTGAATAATGTCGGCTGGGATCAGCTCATGTTCTTTACCCAGACCACACCGGACTTCTGGGAAAAGATCATCCGGATAAACTTCGTTGGAAATTTGAACTGTACCTATACCGCCCTTGGGATAATGGCCCCGCAAGGCCACGGCGCGATTGTCTCCTTAAGCTCTGATGCGAGCCGCCAGGGCGAACCGCGCGAGGCGGTCTATGGCGGAATGAAAGCTGGCGTTAATAGCTTCATGAAAACGATAGCCAAGGAGAACGGTAGGAACGGGATCCGCTGTAACGTTGTCTGCCCGGGCGTCACGATCCCGGAGGACGATGACGAAGTTGGCGATACCAGCATGTGGGCCAATAAAGACGACATGTTCACGCCCGAGCAGCTCGAAAAGGTTGCTAAGGCATTACCGTTAAAGAAGCTTGGCCGGCCAGGCGATGTCGCCAACGCCGTCGTATTTTTAGCATCGGAGGCAGCAGGTCATATTACGGGGCAAGTGCTCAGTGTGTCCGGCGGCTATTCCATGATTGGCTAAGTCTGTGCACCAGGTGTGTCTCCGTCTGCTTTCAAATCATCGCGTCTGATAGCCTGAATCAACAACGGCGCCATCACAAAAAACCATGCAACGAACACGACGATGGGAAGCCAAAAAGCGAGTAATCCATTCCACGCGAAAGGACCTGATTTAAAGAAGGTAATGAGGCCTCCGGGCGCGGCAATAACCGCTAACCAAAAATTGAAATAGCCCGCCCAGCGCGGAAACAATGGCGGTTTTCTTTTATCTGCGAGAATCACGAATCCAAATGCTGTGAACTGCGCAAGAAACGGCGAGAAGGTCATGAGTAGTAAAATCCAGGCAAAATCGTTATAGGCAAGAATGATTTCTGCCGTGCGCTCGGGGCGAAACGCGGCGGCGGTCCACATTACGGTAGCGACCAAAAGAATCACACTCGTTACCGTCGCCGCCATCATTTCGACCGTGCTCAGGATCGGAGCGACGTCGCCTTCAATCCGCTTCATTTGTATGGCGATCACAGCACCGAAAGGGATCACCAACGCGGTGCTAATCATTGCGAGCAGGATCCCTAAGCGAATCGACAACGTGTTTTCTTGATAGAAAGCTGCAACCTCCGCCGCATTCAAAATGGGATCATGTGGCGGCACGTAACCCGCCATAAACCACCACCCCACTGTAAAAATAGTTGCAAATGCAGGCCCGCATAGCGCACAGACGATCTGGCTCGTTTTGTTCATGTTTTCGAGTTTCGCATCTTTGCTTTAGTGCTGACCGAGCGGTAGTTGCACAGTGAGCCCGTCCATATCTTCGCTCACCGCAATCTGGCACCCTAAGCGACTCATTTCATTAGCCCCATCAGCGAAATCGAGAAGATCACGCTCCATTTCGGAATCGGGGCCACCGATCCTAGCGTGCCATCTGGCGTCGACAAACAGATGGCAGGTTGCGCAAGCGCAGTTGCCTCCGCAATCGCCATCAATACCGGGCACGCCGTGCTCAGTCGCCGCCGCCATCAATGAAACGCCAGTCCTCACGTCGAGTACATGTTCCGTGCCATCGTGTTCGACAAAAGTAATTTTCGCCATGCCAGTTCCCCTACCACCGGTGCAACCGCACGGGTAAATCGGTGATCCCCATAATGATGTTCGAGCGCACCCGCTGCGGCTCGCCGACAACCTCAACCAACCTGAAACGCTTAAGGATCTCTTCCCAAGCAATCCGCAACTGCAGTTCGCCGAGCCGGTTTCCCACGCAACGATGGATTCCAAAACCAAACGATAAATGATTGCGCGGTTTCTTCCGATCGACAATAAACTCATTGGGGTTATCAATGGCGCGCTCATCGCGATTACCCGACAGGTACCACATCACAATCTTGTCGCCTGCGCGGATCGACTCACCGCCGAGTTCGGCGTCTTCCAAGGCCGTGCGTTTCATGTGCGCGAGCGGTGTCACCCACCGAATTGTTTCCGGTACAAAACTTTTAATCAGAGATCGATCTTGGCGAAGTTTCTCGTATTGATCAGGAAACTGATTCAATACTAGAACGCTACCCGACAGTGTGTTGCGCGTTGTATCGTTGCCGCCGACAATCAGCAATATCACGTTGCCTCTATATTCAGCCGGGCTCATATTCTTAGTATCTGGCGAGCGCGCCATCATCGAAATGAGATCGTAAGCTTCAGGTTTATCGCGGCGTTCCTGCCATAACCGGCCGAAGTACTCATCCATGCCTTCGAGCTCGGCCCGTCGCTCTTGCCAACTATCAACAATACCGCTCCCGGGTGTAGAGACTGAGATATCGGACCAGCGCGTCAACATGCGCCGGTCCTCAAAGGGGAAATCAAATAACGTTGCCAAAGTTCGTGTGGTTAGTTCGATGGAAAACTCATCGACCCAATTGAAGGTCTCACCCACGGGAAGACTCTCCAGAATATCCACGCAGCTAGCGCGAATGTCAGCTTCCATATTAAGGAGATTCTCGGCCCCCACTGCGGGGCTTACCGCTTTGCGCGTCAGATCATGCTCCGGTTGATCCATGGCGATGAACATCGGTAATTCAAAATCCTGGTCTTCGATGAAGAACATTTCGTAGCCAAGAATGTGCCCGCCACGTGAATGATCCGAGGAGTAAAGGCGGTGATTGGTATCAACAGCCATGATGTCTTGGTAGCGAGTCACTGACCAAAACGGCCCATACTCAGAGCCGGGATGAAAATGGACGGGTGCCTCATCTCTCAGCCGCTCGAAATACGGCAGCATGAGATCTCGTTGGAAAAGATCGGGGTTGCTCATATCGATCTCTTCTAGCGGCACCGAATAGGGATCTGGTAAGGGCGTGACCGCGTTCATTTTTGACCTCCAATCCTCCTCTCCTATGCGCAAAGTGTAGTGAGGCGCGGCGTGATTCTCTTGTTCCCCGGAGAAATCTTATTTGCCTCCAAGAGAACAAGGTAGGAATAGAGCTGTTTTATTTTTCGTTTTTTTTATCTTAGTTTGGCGGGGTTTCGAGGTGCAAAGGCTTAAGACATATGAACCCAAGCGAAATCGCGCCAAACCGGAAGGTAGGCGGTGCTGAACTCAGTCGCGTGATCAGCGCGTCGCATCTTTCGTGGGAATTTAACGCACGAAGAACTCAAAAGTTACAAGCAGAGGTCGCGGTTCGTAGCGTCGGCGCGCTGCGCCTGGCATGGGTCAAGACCAACCAATGGGGCGGTAAGCGCGGCGCGAGGGAAATCAATGCCAACCCAGAACCTTACCTCACGATCTTGATGCCCCTGCGCGGATCAATCAACCTCACAGCGGCTACCCACAGGGTGGCTGTCGAAAAACACGAACTCGGGATCTGGGATAGCACGCAACCGATGGCGTTTCAGATTGATAGCCAGCGCTTTGAACAGATCTCCGTATTGGTGCCACAACGTGTTCTCAGAGCGCATCCGGATGTCTGTGCGGCGCAACATTGCTCCCGCATCGATCGTAACAACGTTCTATCGGAACTATGCGTTCGGCATATGTCGACTTTGGCCAAGTTTTTAGACGACGAATTAAAGCCTTACGAATTATCGATCAGTGACCTCACTCAGATTATGTTTGATGCGGTGATCGCTAGCGTGCGCCGATCACCGACCTATAAAGAACGACTGGTGGCCGCTATCAAGGAATATATTGAATGCTATATCTCCGAAGACACCTTGTCTGCGAAAGCGATCTCCTCGGCCTTTGAAATCACCCCTCGGTATGTGCACAAATTATTCGAACAAGAGGAATGCACCGTGAGAGATTGGATCATCAAAAGGCGGCTGGAACGCAGCATGGACGATATCGTGCTTGGCGATTAAAGCATCACGGATATCGCCTACAAATGGGGCTTTAAAGATCCGGCACATTACAGCCGCGCATTTCGGCGCCTCAATGGGGCGCCACCAAGCGCCTTTCGTGCCCAATATCAATCCTAAGCCTTAAACGCCGAAACAGTCGGTGATCCGCTGCGCGTAGCCAGTTAATATGGAGTTGCCCCTACCCGTGGAGTCAAACGATGACCAAGCAGTATGCGCAAGTTAGCGACCTCAGCATGAGCGTTAACGAGATGGAAGCGGGTCATGTCGCCCGCTTCAAAGATCAAGCGAGTTCGCACGAGGCTTTTCTCGATACGCGGATCCCAGGTTACGAACGCGAAATCTTCAGCATCATCGGTAATGGCGTTCAAGAAGATCCGAGTATGGCACCCAAAATCCCCCCCCAGGATTTTCATCTGGCCATGATCAGGGCTGAACCTGGTAAAGGAGCGGCTTTGCATTCCCATTTAACGCAGGAAGTTTTCATGCCCTTAACTAGTACCTGGTCGATTCATTGGGGGCCGCAAGGTGAACAGGAAGTGATCCTCGAACCTTATGATGTTATTTCCGTGCCGCTGCACATCATGCGCGGGTTCCGTAACGTTGGCGGGCAGTCGGGGATGATGCTGGCGGTGGTGGGCGGTCATGATCCGGGGCGGGTTGGCTGGCCGGAGTCATTGAAATCACGCGCTGCGGAAAGTGGACTAGTCATCGACGACAACGGCAACCTCGTCGCACTAAACCATTAAAAACTGCAGGGAGTTAATTATGGATTTGGGATTAGAAGGGCGCGTCGCCTTGGTAACCGGCGCGAGCTACGGCATCGGACGTGAAATTGCGCGACATCTAATCGACGAAGGCGCCAAAGTCGCGATCTGCGCACGCAATGCGGAGGCGCTGAAGGAAACCGCCACCGCTCTTGGCGCGGATACCCTGGCGGTTGCCGCCGATATGACCAAAGCGGCAGAAATTGAAGCGCTCTTCGCGCAAGTCATCGAACGCTTCGGCAAACTCGATATCTTGATCAATAACGCCGGTGGCACCCATTTAAGTCAATTGCTCGACCTCCCCGATCAAGACTGGCAACAAAACATCGAGGTCAATTTATTTAGTGTGATCCGTTGCACTCGCCTCGCTATCCCTCATATGCAAAAGCAGAAATGGGGACGCGTGATCAATATTTCCTCGATATTTGGCAAACAACCCGGCGCCGGGATGATCGATTACAACGCGACCAAGGCCGCCGTGGTGAGCCTCACAAAAACGCTCTCCGACGAATTGGCAAAAGATAACGTTCTCGTTAACGTGGTCTGCCCAGGTCCGGTCCACACACCTCTGTGGGATAACGCCGCGGCTGTGATCAACCCTGCTGACCCGCAAGGCATGATGGACGCATTTGCCGAGGCTAATATCCCCGTTGGGCGCTTCGGTCGCGTTGAGGAAGTCGCAAGTCTAGTGACATTCCTTGCTTCTGAGCGCTCGAGCTTCATCACCGGCGCGGCCTACGATGTTGACGGTGGCATGGTGAAATCGATGGTCTAGCACACGGTTCATCATGCTTAGTCCGGCGGAAATCCAAGCCTACCAGACGGACGGCCAAATCACGCCAGGTTGGCGAGTGCCTGATGATCTGCTCGCTAAACTCGAGACCGCAGTCAGCGGATATTTTGAAATTAATCCGGAGGTCTTGCCTGACTTCGTACCGCTACCGCACGTCGCACCAAGCGCTGCGAAAAACATGGACATCGCCCGCAAATTTTTTGAGATCGTCTCCGATCCCCGGTTGCTGGATCTTGTCGAGCCGCTGATCGGCCCCGACATCATCATGTGGACATCAGCGTTGTTTTGTAAGCCGGCCAGTGTCGGTTTGGAAGTGCCGTGGCACCAGGATGCACAGTATTGGCCGATTCATCCGCAGGCAACGATTACTGTTTGGATCGCGCTTGACGACGTAGACACGGACAATGGGTGCATGCGGGTGATCCCAGGTTCGCACCGGGAAGGCACCTACAATCACGTCGTTAGCGACAACGAGAATTTCGCGCTGAACAATATGATCGACGATGGTCGCATCGACTTCAGCGCTTCTCGCGACGTGATCTTGGAGCGAGGCCAAGTTTCGCTGCATGAAGCCAATCTTGTACACGGCTCGCAACCGAATACCTCCGGAAGACGGCGCGCGGGATATGTGGTCCGCTACATGCCATCGACCTCGCTTTATGACCGCGATATCAACCCGGGTAGCGGCTCAAGCCGCGTACCATTGGAGTTCGCCGAGCGCCCGATTTGGTTACTGCGCGGCACCGACAAGCACGGCGGCAACGACTTTAAACGCGGGCACTCGCTTTGGTGATGCGGTTTTTATAGCGCGGAAACGAGCCTTTCCTTAGGATATTCCGCACCCACCACGTTTTGTAAAGTTACGGCACGCACCATTTGATAGACGCGGATCCGAAACGCCGGATCGCAAGACATTCTGATATAGGTGTCTTTAGGCGCAATCCCGTGATCCTCTTCCAACCACTCCATCATGTTGCGGGTCGCATCGAGTACGGCATGCTCCATGGGTAGATTGATACCCACGGCGACAATGCTGTCGGGTTTCTCTATCCGAACGCACGGTAGTCTTTTATTTTTCACTACGGTGCAGCTAAGTTGCACCGTCGCGCGCGTTTCATCAGCGATACCCGTAAATTCGGTATCGCCTTGCCCGCCGTGCGTATCGCCAATATAAAGCAGCCCACCTTCGTTGTAGGAATTGAGGTAGATGGTGTGTCCGCCCTTGATGTCACGACAGTCGATGTTGCCGCCAAACGGTCCTTGCCCCAGCAAAGAGGTGAAAACCTCGCGTTCTGGCGCGGTCGCCAAAGTACCGATGAAAGGATCCAGATCCCAGGTTAATTTATCGGAGTACTTCCCGGTACCGTCACGGGTGTGGCCGCTCGGGCCTGGAAAATGTTCGATAACTTGCACGTGCGCCTCGGCGCAGTCTTTGTAGCGCAACGAATCCCCCAGCGGCCCAATCCCTGGCAAGATCCCTGAGAAGCCATAACGCCAAGGATCGACCCAATCAATTCGCACGGCCAGTACATCGCCGTTCTCGCAACCATTGACGTAAACAGGGCCAATCACCGGGTTATAAAGGGGCGGATACTCACGGGTGAGATTGGCTAGATGATCACCGGTAAAGCTATGCACAAGCGGGTCATCACTATCATCGTCAATCAATCCGGTAAGCGCGTCATTCGTTTCAACCTGAAAGGTTTCACCCTGCTCGACGGTGAGAACCACTTCATCTCGCTTATCGAACGCGTAGCGATCAGCTTCCCCTCGTTTGATGATTTGCATTGCGCCGCTCCCAGGACTTAATGCCGCAGTCTAGATCAAAGCGCCGGTTGTCGAACAGTTGATTCCTTAGCGTGAATCCGGAACCATCCTTGCGGCCCCATTCAAATAAGACAAGCGAGGCTTAACAATGGATCTAGGATTAGCAGGTAAAAACGTAATTGTGACCGGCGGTAGCAAGGGGATCGGGAGAGCAACCGCGCTCGAATTCGCACAAGAGGGTGCGAACGTAGCGATTTGCGCGCGAGGCGCCGAAGCGCTTGAGAAAACCAAGGGTGAAATTGCCGCGCGAGGTGTTAACGCACATGCGGCAGGCTGCGACGTTAGCGACGGCGCGGCATTATCCACATTTTTGAATGGCGCCAACGAGGCGCTCGGCGGTACCGACATTCTCATCAACAATCCATCGGGCTTTGGGTTAGGTGACGATGAAGCCGCATGGGAGGCCAGCCTCAATATCGACATCATGGCGACCGTTCGCGCGACCCAACACGTCATCCCCTGGATGGAACAGCGCGGCGGCGGCGCGATCGTTCATGTCTCCTCGATCTCCGGGCTCGAAACCGGCTCACCCCCAGCTTACACCGCAGCCAAGGCTGCCTTGGTAGCCCACGCCAAAACCATGGCGGGCGCGCTCGCTGCGCAGAACATACGCGTCAACTCGATCGCGCCAGGCTCCATTGAGTTCGCCGGTGGGTTTTGGGAAATGATTAAAGAGAACAACCGCGAGATGTACGATGCGACCTTGTCCAACATCCCCTTTGGCCGCATGGGCACACCCGAAGAAGTCGCTGCGGCCGTCGTTTTTTTAGCCTCGCCCAAGGCCTCATGGGTGTCTGGCGCCATGCTGCTGGTAGACGGCGTGCAGCATAAGGGCGTGTTTTAAAACAGGTCCTTAATTCCGATTAGCCAATACAAATTCCTGCGAATGATCATCGAGTGTCTCCGGCGGCCGCACGGCAGCTTTGAGGCCCGTTGGAATTTGAAACTCGACGTTGCCAGTGTAGAACCCCAGGAGATGCAAGAATTCTGGCGTGAGCTTGTCGATGATCTCAGGCCATAGCATCGCGTTCCAATTCATTTGCGGGCGCAACCAGCGCAGAACGTAGTAGCCAAACAACACCGCGCGCTCGGCATCCGGGGAGCTGTTCACCCCGGATTGATGCCACATCCGGCCCTCCATCACCATCAGTGATCCTGCGGGCGCCAGCACCGGCTCGGTGTCGTAGGTTTTTTCAGGATCGGGCCCATGGCCGAGGCGGTGCGATCCCGGGACATACCGCGTTCCGCCGTTCTCTTCGGTTAAATCGTCCAATACCCATGCGACATTGCAGGCTAATGGCCGATCATGCCAAGGCGGTAATACATAACCTTGGTCGGCATGGAGCGGCATCGCGCCGCTGCCGGGCGCGGTAATGTTGGCGCTGAAATTCGAGACCAAAAACTCATCGCCAATACAATGGCGAACAAAATCCAGCGCGATCGGGCGTTGGATCAGATCGACGAAAATGGAGTCTAGATTGAACAAATGAAACACGCGCCGATTAAGCTCATCGGGATCGAAGGGGTAACCCCGCGTCGGGACTTGATCGGCCTCACTCGTCTCGCATGCACGCATTAATCGCGCACGAATATCGGCAACCTCACTGGGGCACAAAATGTTCGGGACAACCGTAAGCCCACGATCATCGAGTTCCGCGCAGGCTTTCTCAAACACTGACATACGCGTTAGCTCGCTGTCATTTGATCGCGCAAGGTCGCTGCATGCGCGTTGCCTGATCCTGGGATCTGGTCGAAGCCCGCAGGTGTCGGGCGCAGTTTGGGAAACGCACGATGACGAAAAGGCGCGCCCGCAGATAAGCTCTCATGGAGCCCATCAACCAAGGGCGCAGGCGCGGGCGCCGGGCGCTGTGCGTACACCGCTTCGTGGCCAAAGAATCTCAATGACAGCGTCCGCCGTCGGATGCCTGCAGCCGTTGGGCCCCCACCATGCAGGATAGCTGGATGGAAAATTACAACGTCGCCTGGTTCAACCGCCCAAGAGACGATGTCCCATGCGCCACGATCGGCTTCGATGTCCGGTAAGCGTGGCAAACCATGGCCATAAATCGGCGCGGTATCATCCGCGGCGTCAAACGCGGAACCGTCGTATAAAGTGCCGCGGTGCGAGCCACGAACAAATTCCAGCGTTCCCTCCTTGGCAACAGGATCAAAATTGATCCACATCACGGCGAGTTGTGCACCCTCGATGGACAGATAGGGCGCGTCCTGATGCCACGGGGTACGGCGCATTGCCGGGCCTTCCTTCAGAAAAACTTGCTCATAGAGAAACCAAACCTCGTTGCTGTCCCACAGGCCTGCAACGATGTCGGCGATATTCGAGCGCGCTAATAAGTCCTGATAAACAAGCGCCGCCTGTGGGTGACAGAGGTCTTGGTAGAACGTCGCACCCATGTCTTCGTAGAAATTGCACGCCGAGGGTGTTGGATTCGAGCGGCTCCAATCGAAAAGGCGCTCGGCGTCTTTCAACGTTTGAACATCGAGTGCGCCCGGGATACAGACGACGCCATCGCGTGCGTAGACCACGCTCGCCGCTTCGCTGGCCATCTCAGTTTTCTGCGCCGCTGCCATTCTCATCCTCCCCAGGAATAGCGTTCTAGCGCAAGAGTATAGGGTCACCGGAACGTAATTGCTGCCAATACGAACCACTGCCGCTAGAATCGCAAGTGACAGAAATCGTGAGCTCCTTACCCATGCGCAGCAACGATCGCATCAAGACCACGCACGTCGGCAGCCTGCCCCGCTCCGCCAAGCTACTCGGCATGATTAATGACCTGGAAGCGAGCAAACCCGTCGACAGAGCGGTTTTCCGCGCGCAAGCGCGCAGTGAGATCGAGGCCGCTATCGAAAATCAAATGAATGCTGGGCTCGATAGCATCGGCGATGGCGAAATGCCGCGCTTGGGGTTTTCAATTTATGCCAAAGATCGTCTAAGCGGATTCGGAGGCTTCTCGGATAGGGGTACCGTGACTGATTTCGTGAAGTTTCCCAAATATGCCGAATTGATGGCCGCCCGCGCCGGCGTTGATACGATCACCGAATCGGCGACCACCTGGAAGATGCCGCAATGTATCGACACCGTGGTCTACGACGACACGCAGGCGCGAGAAGAAATGGACCTGTTCGCCGATGCGCTAAGCACTAAAAACGCGCAGGTGGAACAAACCTTTGTTACTGCCGCGACACCGGGGATCGTATCGACAACCCTGTTTCGTTCGCCCGATCATCCGGCCTACAGCAACGATGAAGAATATGTCTTCGCGCTTGCCGAGGAATTGCGCAAGGAATATGAGCTGATCGTTTCGCGCGGTCATATGCTGCAGCTCGACGCCCCGGATCTCGGACTCGAGCGGCAAATCATGTATCTCGATCGCAGTGAGAACGAATTTCTCGAACGCGTCGCCCTACACATTGAGGCACTGAACCGAGCATTGGTAAATATCCCACCGGAGAAAACTCGTCTGCATTTGTGCTGGGGGAACTGGGAAGGTCCCCATTGCGACGATATCGATTTGAAGCCCCTGCTTCCTCATATTTACAAGGCCAACGTCGGCGGCTTGTCGCTCGCTTGCGCCAACCCACGACACGCGCACGAGATCGATCTTTTTCGCAGCCTGCCGCCGCCCCAGGATTGGCTGCTCTACCCGGGGTGTATTGATGTGACCTACAACTATCTGGAACACGAAGGTGTGGTGGCCAAACGGATCCTCGAATTTGTTGAGGTGATCGGCGATCGAGAGCGAGTGGTCGCGAGTACCGACTGCGGGTTCTCAACCTTTGCCGGCTACGTGATGGTAGCTGAAGACGTAGCCTGGGCTAAACTCAAAGCACTGGCCGATGGTGCCTCGCTGGCGAGCAAACAACTGTGGGGTTAAACGCGATGAAACGAAATATGACCCGTGAGGAAATCAGCGAGCGCACCGCGCGCTTTGAAGAGCTTGAAGCAATGAGTACCCCAGTCGATCGCGAGATCGTCAATCAAGACGCGATGGACGTGATTTTCGCGCGTAAGATCATGCCAATCATTATGGAGAAAACAGCAAATCCATTCGGCGACACCGGCGCCATCTATGGCGCAAACGGCATGGCTATGAATATTTCGGTGCTCCCGCCCAGCCAGGGACCCTGCCTGCATGCCCACAACCTGACCTTCGAAACCTTTTTTGTACTCGAAGGCAGTATCGAGTTTCATGTCGGTGACGAAGGTCAGGAGTCGGTCACGTTGAAGCAGTGGGATACCTTCTCCTGTCCACCGGAAGCCTTTCGTGGATTCAACAATGCAAGCGATAGCGAAAGAGCGGTCTTGCTTACGGTGATCAACGGCTCACCGGACCGACGCGCGGATGTCGATGTACCAACCTCCATTACGCAGCATCTTCGCGATGAATACGGTGAGGCAGTGGTTGAGGAATTCAAGAAAGTCGTTGAACTTCCCGAACCCGAGACGTCGTCTTAAGCACGAACCAGCTCCACCACGGGAATCAAGCGCGCGGTCTTGTCCTGATATTCGCGATAGGGCGGGTATACGACAACCATGTGGTTCCAGAGTTTCGCCCGATGATCGCCATCAGCCTCGCGCGCTCGGGCGCCGAAAACCTCTTGCCCGACTTGAATGGTCACCTCGGGCTGCGCCACAAGATTGTGGTACCAACCCGGGCTTTCTGGCGCGCCGCCTTTAGAAGCGACGATCACGTACGCGCCGTCAACCTCGCCGTAGATCAGTGGCGCCACTCGTGGCGAACCACTGCGCTTGCCCTTGGTGGTCAACAACAAACACGGAAGAAGACCGGGACCGCCTGCCGGCGTGGAATCCCAGAGGTGCCCTTCGCGGCCGCCGCTTTCGACGTAAACGCGCAGATGTTCGGCAATCCATTGTGGAACACTTCCGTTTTCCAACTCGGCAAGGGCGGCATCAACGTTGATCTTGTTAGTCATTCGATCAACCGCCACTGAAGGCGCTAACAGCATTGGCGGTATTCATAAAATCCCGGAACCGCAGCCAGCGCCCATCGCGCAAGGTAATAACGTGGACAAAATCGGAATCGATCTCCCCACCGGTGCTTTTGGGATTCAAATTGAGATGGCCAGTGACGACGACCTTATCTTTATCGGCCAAGAATTCTTCCGGATCAAATTGATTGATAGCAACCGATGACAAAACGGTTTCAAAGAAATGGCGTGCCTGCTCCTTGCCTTTGTAGGTCCCCGCGTAGGGGATCGTCGCCGGACCGTAAAACTCGATAACGATATCATCATCCAGATGCTCAAGAATGGCGGGAATATCACCTGCCCCAAAGTGGCCGAAGATCGCTTGCGTCACCTCGATATTGCTCGATTGATTCATATCACTTCACCCCAAAATCGATGAACAGTTGCGCGAAACTCTTGGTTAAAAGGCTGGTTTGTTGGGGAACGGGTGGCTTGGCCCCTTGCGCGATTGAGGGGAAGCGCGCGAGCACAGCCTCAACCAAGGCTTGCGCTTCAAGCTTCGCCACCGCGAACCCCAAACAATGATGGATCCCAAGCCCCATCGAGAGCTGCCGGTTTAGATTTGAGCGTGCAAGATCAAATCGCTCCGGATCGGGAAACACTTGGTCGTCATGATTTGCCGCGCCAAAAAACAAAGCGACCCAATCACCCTTTTTGATCTGCTTGTCGCCAATCTCCACATCCCGCGTGGCGACCCGAAACAGCCGTTGCGGTGGACCAGAGTGGCGCAGGCTCTCATCGATGAAAGCCGGGATACGATCGGGTTCCGCGATAAGCCGTTTGCGAACCGCCGGCATTTCGGCCAGATACCAAAGCAGGTTCGCGAGGAGGAAAGTTGTCGTTTCGGCACCGGCGACGACCAAGGTCACGCAAAACCGGATCACTTCCTCCAACGTTAACCGCTCACCATCGATCTCAGCGGTTAACATCGCCGGGATCAAGCCATCACGCAGCGCCTTGCCGGACTTCTCCTCGTCCGCCAGATCCATCACGCAATCGGTGAAGTATTGGACCATCGCCTCATTGCTGGCTTGCCGCTCTTCGGGCGTCAGGTCGGCGGAGAGCATGAAAGCGGTAGCCCAATCGCGACATTGAATTGCATCTTCGTCAGGTTGCCCGAATAGCCGCATCATCACCCGCGCCGGCAGCACGGAAGTGATCGCCCCGACCACC
>JBCCEV010000107.1:0-15521 GCA_039030125.1 Pseudomonadota bacterium
GGAATAGCTCAGTTGGTAGAGCAACGCATTCGTAATGCGTAGGTCCGCGGTTCGAATCCGCGTTCCGGCACCATTGCCTACTCCGGAGCGGCGCCCGCCAACGCTTGGCTAAGGAGTTCGAGTAAGTTGCCCGAGTTAACCGGTCGCGGGTTGCTCACCGGTGTCGCCAAACTCAGCTCAACAATCCGCGCCAGATCCTTCTCTTCGATATCGAGCGCTGCGAGCGAGCAAGGCAAGCCCAAACGCGATAACAGCCGATGGATCCCTCGCCCCGCCGTCGATTCACCAAACACCTCAGCAATCGCGTGCGTAAGCTCGGGTTGGCTCCGCTCGATAAACGCCGTCGTGTAAGGCAGCAATACCGTATGCGTTTGGGCATGCGGGGTTTGAAACGTGCCGCCCAGCGTGTGGCATAGACGATGATGCAGGCTCGTGACACCGGCGCCAATGCAAGCCCCGGCCAGCGATGCACCATGCAGCAGTTGCGCGCGTGCCGCGGGCTCGGTGGGCGACTCAAACACGCTCGGCAAGGCACTGGCAATGGCATCGATCGCTTGGCGCGCAAGTTCCCGCAGGAGTGGGCTGTTGCGATCGTCATAGGCGTTAACGACCGCTTGTGCCATTGCGTTGATGGCGCTGCAGCCGGTGGTCTCGATAGGCAACTGGTAGGTGAGTTCCGGGTCATAGATGACCAGCTTGGGTAAGACCCGATCATCGCGCCCGGTGGTTTTCTTGCCGTCCACGGTGAGTCCCCAGAGGTTGGTCATCTCTGAGCCCGAATAGGTGGTCGGCACCGCCACGAACGGCAGATCAAGGCGCAGCGCCAAAGCTTTACCCAATCCGGTCGTCGAGCCGCCGCCGATCGTCACGACACTGTCGGCAGCGCAAGCTCGCGCTGCTGCGCAGGCTTCCTTTACCACCGGGTCTGGTACGTGCATACGAGCGCCCGCAAACACCTGCACGCAGCGCGGCCCGAGCGCGCTCAATAATCCTGCAACGCGCTCTTCGCCGCCGCGGGTCGTGATCACAAGCGCGCGGGCGAATTCGAATTCATCGAGATGCGTGCCGATGTCTTGTGCGGCACCGGCAGCGAACCGGACATGCCATGGCAGCGCTGCGAACGTGTAATCAAGCATGCCGGGGCTCTAACCCAAAAGGTCGAGCGCTAGCCGGGTTTCGCCATCAACTCCGTTTTGGCGAGCGCGCTGCCGTTGGCCGCGTGGGGCGTTCGCGCCACCGTGTTTGCCGCCTTTTCGATCTCGCGTGCTTCCTCCGCGAGAATCGTCGCGGCTCTTAGCATTTCGTGGCCGGCGGCGACCAGCGGAATGTATTTACTGGCATCCTGCTCAACAAAACATCCCTTGGAAGTAATGGCCGCTACGCTCTCAAGGATCTGCAACGCCGCGATCGCTTTAGCACCGGCGTAAGGATTCGCGAATTGTCCTGCCGCTACTGCTTTATCGCTATTTAGCGTTAGGGTCGGAAGTTCAGCGCTGCCGCCGCCTCGAATGGACTCAATCGCTTGGTCGATCACGTCTTGCAGGGCACGCGTTGCGCCGGTCGCCGATAACACCTTAATGACATCGGCGTTAAATAGCGCCATTTCGGTAGGATCGAGGAATTCGCGGCGCGCGCCGATCATTGGATCGCTAGTGATCACCACAAAGCCAAGATTGTCCGGCACGTTTTTCACCTGCTTGCCTTCGTCGTTCTTTTTGAAGAAGGCTTTCTTAGACGGTCCATCACCGATTGCGATCGTTGGAATCCCTGCTTCAAGGACTGCGTTGCGCGCTTGCTTGGGACCCGGTAGGGCGGCGTTGGGACTGACGATCAGTGCCAGGTCTGGCGTGAAATCGATAAGGGCCTGAGTCGGCGGACCACAAGATTCAGGATCGAGCTTGGCGCCACTGGTGTAGGCGCGCGTATCGATGTCTTCTCGGTCGGCGCGTTCATCGACGATCAGATCGAGAAGGGGCGCTGCGCCGATGCAGCCCAGCTTGAGAACACCCAGTTTGAAATTGGCCATGCGTGGTTGTCCTTATCTTTGTTATGCACAGGCGCGGCATTATTCCATGAACGGCCTCAGTGTTCCTCGATGTCCGCGTGGTCGCTGAGCACTGTTTTCTCGGCGACAATTTGACGCCATTCATCCATGAGTTGTTTGAGCTCTTTGACCTGCTCCCGGCCGGTCAGATTTTTATCGATGCCTTTGGCCGCCACTTTTGCGCCTTGAATGCTGCGCGGGTCGAAATCGATGGTCCAGCCGCCAATCGAGCCGGTCCAAGACCATGCCGTGCAGGAAAATTCCTCCCATGAGGCGCTCGCGATCCAACTCGCTTTCTTTGGTTTCGTCAGGCCCGCGACTGGCTTATGAGTGAGGCGAAAATCAAACCCGTCTTCGCGGCAACGTAAATTGCTGATTTCGACGATGGCAAGCTGCTTGACGTCAATCAGCAGCGCCTCGTCCGACCATAGATATCGCCAAGCCAAGTCGAACAGTTCCCGGGCTTGGCGTTTTTGGAGTTCTTCGGGCAGCTCCGCCGCTAACTCATCAACGCCAGGGCCGGTGGCCAGCGCACGCAGGCGTGCTTGCTCGCTGAAGGCGCCGAATAGCGCCCAGCGAAGTTGCCGAACCTCGCCTTGCAAGACCGATACCTTGGTTTCCAAGACTTTTTCTTTTTTCCAAGAAAAACCGGTTAACTTGGCCATATATTTCGGTTTATCGCACCGGTCGTGGTGCTTTGCCTCGCTTTAAAACGAAATTGTAAATAGCAAACTGCATTGGAATCGATAACCAAGCGATCTTCAGATGCGAATGATTTGCATTTATCGCCCTTATGAGTGACACTACTGCATAGGCCATACCGAGGTACGGCCTGCGTAAAACCTTCATAAGCGCCTGTTTTATAAATAAAATGGCGGTGAAGCGAACGTGGCATAGTCTTGTAACATCCGAGCCTTATAATGCTGCGGTGTAGAGAAGGACTAGACGGCCCGCGCAAGTCGCCAAGCTTGGGGTCGTCAAAAAAGAGGTGGAGAAATGAAAAGGCCAGCGCTCATCACGTGCGCATTGTGGATATTGATGTCGAGCGCGACTGCATTTGCGGTTTCGATCGAGTTTGATAACCAAAGCGCAACAACTGACCCCGGGTTCACCTACGACGTCAATGGCACACCGAACTTGGTTGTCAATGCGAGCGTGGTCGGCTCAACAGGTTTGCCGGGTTTCGCCGCCGGTTCGAAAGTCATTCTAAACGCGAGCAATGGCGATGGGCTGACCTCGGCACCCGCAGTTAACTTTGCGGATCTCATCAGTTTTGATTTTGATACCAGCGCTGGCATCGATATTAGAGTCGTGAGCGGTGATAACGCGACGACCTATCTACAGGGTAACTTCATCGATTTGGATTTCTCCGGTTTCAACGGTGTCATGTTCGGCCAGCTAACGGGCACATTCTCGGTGCTCGGGGGCGTGGCCGGCGGCCTCTATGGTGGCTTCTTCAGTGATCCATCAGAGGTGTTTTCGATCAGCCTTACACTTAGCCAAGTGTTAGATGATTCGGCGTTTGCCGGGGCATTCTCCGGCTCGGTGGATGGCTTTATTCGCTCGCTGGGTGAGGTGCCGGTCCCAGAACCGACTTCCCTAGCACTCATTGGGTTGGGTCTGTGCGGCTTCGCCAAGGTCCGCAAGACGACAATCCAAGCTTGATAGAAGGTGATTTAACTTCAATTTGGAGAAATAAACGCGGTTTACTCGGGGTTAGAACTTCGCCACATAAACCGATTTTGTGACTCTTAAAGGAACAACTAGCAATGCAAAGTTTGGGGATCAGGGGGATATTGCTCGGCGCCTTGTTGCTAGCGTCGAGCGGCGCATTAGCGCTCAGCGCACCGCTCATTGACGCGGCCTCCTCGCAAGGGGGTAGCGGCGCCAGTCAGACCGGTGGCGTTTTAACGCTCGATGTCACGGCCTTCGCGGTACTGGATTCGAATTCCAATGTCATCCAAGTGCTCTCCGAGTCGTTGACGCTAAGCGCAACGCAAACAGGCTCGGCGGGTAACATTTATTTCTACGGCCCAGGTTCGTTCAATGTGGGCAGCCTGCTGAGCGGCGATTTCGCCGGTTTCTCATTACTCGGCACTGGCGTCGGCGGGCAGACCATCGAGTTCGCGGTAACTTACACCGGCGGCAGCTTAGCCGGTAGCCTGGCGGGTGGCATGATGACGTTTGGATTTACGAGTCTGTCGGGTCCGGTCAATCTCGGTAGCGACTTCACGGCTTCCTCGGCCATCGCGAAAGTCGGTCCCGTGGTGCCAGTGCCGGCTGCGGTCTGGATGCTGCTCTCGGGGCTTGGCGCCCTTTTGGGATTCCGCCGTATCGGTTAGCCGCAAACCATACGCGTTACAAAAAAGGACGCTTGGCGTCCTTTTTTTTGCTCGTCCGTTTTATAGTTGCGCCTGCGTTGCAACTTCCGCCGGTGATCGGCGGTCTTTTTAGACACTTCGCCACCACCTTTATCGAAAAATGAGCCCAAGTATGTCGGCAGGTCCGTCATTCCCGATCATTCACCGCGACGCTCTCAAAGCGGTACAAGTCAATCTCGGTTATCGATGCAATCAGGCCTGTACACATTGCCATGTCGAGGCGGGACCAAAGCGCACCGAAGAAATGAGCCTTAAGGTTATGGCGGATGTCGAAGACTTTATTCGTGCCGTCGGCCCGCAGAGTGTTGACATCACCGGTGGTGCGCCCGAATTACACCCCTCGTTTCGGCCCTTCGTCACCCGTTTGAGAGCCCTTGGCGTGGAAGTTATCGACCGCTGCAATCTTACGATTATCGAAGAGCCGGGTTTCGAAGATCTGCCGCAATTCCTCGCCGCCAATGGCGTCACCATAGTCGCCTCGCTGCCTTGTCATTCGCTAGAAAACGTCGACGCGCAACGCGGCAAAGGTGTTTTTGCAAAAAGCTTGCGTGGCTTAAAGGCGCTTAATGATCTTGGCTATGGTGATGCGCGGCGACTCGACTTGGTCTACAACCCAATGGGCCCGCATTTGCCGCCTCATCAACAGACGTTGGAAAAAGACTATCGAGAACAGCTTGCCGCCCACGGTCTGCGTTTTTCCAATCTTCTAACCCTTACTAACATGCCGATTAAACGTTTTCGGGCTTCACTAATGCGGGAGGGGCGTCTGGAAAGCTATATGCAATTGCTGTACGGCGCGTTCGACACTCGCAATCTCGAACATTTAATGTGCCGCAGTTTGTTGAGCATTGACTGGCAGGGTTACGTTTACGACTGCGATTTCAACCAGATGTTGGGTCTGGCGAGCACCGGTACTCGGACCTACATCGGTGACATCGATCGCGCTGAACTTGCTGGGCACGAAATTAAAGTAGGGCAGCACTGCTTTGGATGTGCGGCAGGCCAAGGTAGTAGCTGCGGTGGCGCGTTGAATGCCTGAAATTAGCTTCGTGGTTCCGATGTTGAACGAAGCCGATCAAATTCGCGGATGCCTAGGCAGGCTTCAAGCCTGGCGCGCTCTTGGTGACGAGGTGATTGTGGCCGATGGTGGTAGCGACGACGCGAGCGTGGCCATCGCAACACCGTTATGTGACGCGCTCACAGTCAGCGCCCCCGGACGGGCGCTACAGATGAACCAAGGAGCAGCGCGCGCGTCAGGCAATATGATTGCTTTTTTACATGCTGATACTCACATCGGTGCTGGCGCGCGCGAGGAGATTCTCGCCGCTCGAGATACTTGGACGTTTTTCGATGTCAGATTTGATGATGAGCGGTGGCCGTTTCAAGTGATTGCATGGTTCATGAATACCCGTTCGCGAATATCCAAGGTCGCAACCGGCGATCAAGTCATATGCGTCAGTCGCGCGCTATTCCTTGCAGCGGGTGGCTATCCCGATATCCCGATCATGGAGGACGTCGCCCTCAGCAAGAAGCTGCGGCGCGACTCTCAGCCGCGTTGGAGCGCTGCCCAGGTCCGGACCTCGGCGCGTCGCTGGCGCTGCAAGGGCTTGGTGCGAACTATTGTGTTGATGTGGGTCTTGCGTTTTGCATTCTTCGCCGGTGTATCGCCTGAGCGCTTAGTCCGCTTCTACCGCTAAGGCGATGGCGTCGAGCGATTCAACCACTTTAATTCTGTTCGCAAAAAATCCGGACGGGATCGTGAAAACCCGGTTGGCCTCGGTCCTTGGGATGCGCGCCGCGCAGAACGTTTATCAACGTCTACTGACAAGAACTATGGAAGTAGTCGAAGCTTCGTTGTTCCAGCGGCGCTTGGTTATGGTCGCCAACGCGGCCGATCATGACCACTTTGAGCAACGATTAGCGCAACGGCCGGTGCTTTGGGAAGTCGGGGTGCAATGCCAAGGGGACTTGGGCCGTCGAATGAGGACAGCGCTGGCAGGCTGCGTTGGGGAAGACAGTGCGGCGCTATTAATCGGTTCGGATCTGGCCGACATTGAAGCTTCTGATCTCAATGAAGCGTTGCTTTTGTTGGCCGATGCGGACCAGTGCGTTATTGGTCCGGCGGTTGACGGCGGCTATTGGGCGTTTGGTTGCCGCTCCAGCGTGCCCGAGGTTTTTGAACAAGTTAGCTGGAGTAGTGGGGCGGTCTATCGGCAAACCACTTCTCAGTTAGATGCGTTGGGAGTCAGTTGGCACCGTTTGCCGACGCGCCACGACATCGATCGTCCGCACGACCTGGAGCGCTTCCCGTCGTTGTTAGCTTAGTGCGCGTTGGTGCGCTGCAAGGCTGCGATCGCGCGATCAAGGCGGCGCTCATCGCGCGCGCTCAGATCCATGAAACAGGCACCGAAGCGGATCCCACGATGCGGAACTTTGCTGCGATGGCGGATCATGATTTGTGTCGTCAACGCCTGGTCAGGAAGAGCAAGCGTACACTCATAAGTCTCATTGACGAGTTCGCTGGCATCGCTGACGTGCGCGGAGAAACCGCCGCTTGATAGATCGCGAAGTTTCACATTGATGAGGTCCTCACCGTGACGCAGTTGACCCGCCACATTGATGCCCAGTGGCACCGGCGCGCGGTACTCGTCACGTCTGCGTGGATAATCAATATGGCTTGGAAAGGGGACTTTATAGAAGCGGTTATCTGGCGGCCCGCCGATTGCCTCGATCATGCTCGAAAATTTAACGTCGCTATGTTCGAGAGAGCCTTTGATTTCAATTTTGGTTCCGGCCCGCAGGTGCTCGTTGCCGCTGGCAGGCATCACGTGATCAAACACTAGATATCCCTCCTCGCGCACGACTTCCAGCAGATGGGAAAAAAAATGTTCCTTCTGATCTTCAAGGTGGATCTCTAAAGGATTGCGTTGTTCGATCAGTCGGCCGAACACCCGAATGGCCGGATGTGCGGCGCTTAAAGTAAGCGCTACGGGTTTGGATCCTACGAGCTTGCGCGCGCGGGCGGACATCGTCGAGTCACGCGATTTCCAAGGCATCGCTCACGCGATAGTGCCCGACCTTACCGCCAGCGTCATAGGTTGGTGTGGTCGACGCGCCGACGCGTAATACCGAGAGAAACCGGGCGACGAAACCTCTATTAAGGTCGATGGCGCCGCCGTTGACGCGGTTTGCAAACGCGCATGCTTGCGATGTTTCGATAAGGTCACGTTTTAAAGCGGCGGGGAGCGCTGAGGCGCTGTCAAGCTTGCCCAGATCAATGTTTGCCCCCGCCAGATCGTTCGCCAGACTTAGTTTTTCCCTGAGCGTCTGCTGGAGTTCATTAGCGTTGCCGCTCGCGAGCTGCGCACGCTCTAGCTCTAGAACACTGAGGAACTGTTCGAGCTTCTCGAGCAGCGCTTGAGCTTGATCTAAATTCATGAGCTAGGGGGGGTTAAAAGAGATTCGATCTCGGTTAGTTTTTTAGCGACTTCTTTGCTGTCGACTTGATAGGAGCCGCTCTCCACGGCCTGGCGGAGCTCAGCGACGCGTTGTTGATCGACAACGGGCAGTGAGGCCACCGCCTCGGTGAGTTTCTGCAGTCGCGTTCCAAGATCGGTTAATGTCACCGGATCGTCAGGACTGCCGTTCGCTGCCTATGAGGCGGGTGCTTGGGCGTTTGAATTCTGGGTGGCTTGCAGATTAGCGATATTGGAGACGCTTGGGCCTTTGACTTCGGAAACCATCGTGTTCTTTACTCGTTCGTGCTTGCGGCTTTTAACGGTCTGTGATGGTTAAACTTTAACGAATTCGAGGGTTTTGAGACACCCGTCGCAAACCCAATAGTGCAACGCAGCATCTAGCTAGCCTCGTACCACGGCAACTTGGCCGGCGCCCATGACTTTGGCGTTGAGCGTTTTCTTGGAATTAAGGTTACGCACTCTTATATGCTGACCGCGCTGTCCGTCGGTCAGTGCCACACCCTGGGCACGAACCGTAATAGCGCCGCTTTGAATCGTAATCGTGACATTCTGGCCGCGGCGGATCACTCTGCGGTGGCGTAGAGCATTCTGATTTAGTGCGAGGCCCGCAGGAATAGCACGGGTGAGCACCTGGTCGATCACCGCCTGGGGTTGCGAAAAATAATGCATCGACCCGCGAAGCCTGCGCCGCTCCAGGGTCAGGTCGTCTTGGGTAAGCACCTGATTTCTCTGCAAAGCGCGCGCCGCCACAACAACCTTTCCATAGCGCCTGACCTCGACCGGCACGAATAAGGACCAGGGCTTGCGGTCGTGACAGGACACGCGAACATTAAACCGGTCGCGCTCGCTGCCAAGTGTCTTGATTTCGGTCGTCAAGGCCTGGCTGCAGCGGGTCAGACGCAGCCTGGGATCGAGAAGCGAACTCTCGACCTCAAAATCCGTGTCAGCGGGGATCAGTGTTTTGACCTTGGCCACCGCCGCATCCTGGATCTGCGCCAGTGATTGGAGTTGGCCGGCGAGCCCGAATGGACTCCAGATGAACAACAAGCCCAACACCAGGTGTTGGTGGGCGCGGTTACATCGATCGGTATTGGGGAATTTCAGCATTGGGTGCGCTCGATTCATTTGGCCATGAGTTTGAGCAAACTTCGTGCCGCCTCGCGCAGCGCCCCGACAACGCATGATTTCACCACTGAACGAAGACTTCTTTTGCCGTCGCTCTCAAGGTCTTTGCCGCAAACGCGGCAGAACTTGCCGTTCCCGGTCTGGTTTGCTGGCCACCCGATCGCTCCAACGCGCGAAAACACAGGCGATTTCCACGCTGGCACAACACCTGCATTAACCCCGCACCACTACGGGGAACGTTTATGTTCAATTTCGAAAACGCCTTTGGTTTACACGCACCCGCCTTAATGGCTCGCGGCCATCGTGCGAGCGTGCTGGCGAGCAATCTTGCCAATGCCGACACACCCGGTTATCGCGCGCGGGACGTTGAGTTCCGCCGGATCCTAGGCGCCGCCAAAGGTGATCTTGCAATGGCGAGTGCACATTATCGTCACCTATCGAGCGAGCAGGCGGGCGCAATGGATGTTAAGTACCGACAACCGCTGAATCCTTCATTGGATCAGAACACGGTCGATGTAAATGCGGAGCGCGCGGCGTTTTTGGACAACGCATTACGCTATCAAGCCAGCTTGCGATTCCTCAATGGCCGGATCAGCGGGATCCTCAAAGCGCTGAACGGAGAATAGAGATGTCTCTGTTGAATGTTTTCGATATCGCAGGAACCGCGCTTTCCGCGCAAACGGTGCGCCTTAATACGACCGCGAGCAACATGGCCAATGCCAACAGCGCGAGCAGCAGCTCGGAGTCGACTTATCGGGCGCGTTATCCGGTTTTTTCGACCGCGATGCTTGAACAGTGGAATTTCGATGCGGCCGATCATGCGCCACGCGGCGTTCGCATCGATGGCATTGTCGAGAGTGAGGCGGCGTTAAAGCGCGAATACAGCCCCAACCACCCGCTTGCCGACACCGATGGTTATATCACCTTACCGAACGTGAACGTGGTTGAAGAGATGGCGAACATGATTTCGGCCTCGCGCAGCTATCAAAGCAATATTGAGATTATGGAAGCTTCCAAACAGCTTCTGCAGCAAACGTTGTCCTTAGGGCAGTAACACCGTTTAAGGACAGCGAGGAGCATCAACGTGAGCGATACCAATGGCATCAATGCAGCGACCTTCCAGCAGTTTGGCATCGAGCAGAAAGCCAAACCCGCGGCGGACAGCAACGAGCTCGGCCAGCAGCAATTTTTTGACCTGATGATCACTCAGTTGCAGAACCAGGATCCCTTCAAACCCATGGAAAGTGGGGAATTTCTGGGCCAGATCGCGCAATTCAGCACGGTTAACGGGATCACGGAGCTCCAGCAGTCTTTCGAGAGCATGGCCAATTCCTTGCAATCTAACTTGGCGCTGCAAGCCTCGACCATGGTTGGGCGGGAAGTGTTGATCCCCCGCGATGAAATCATCGTGGACAGTGGGATCGCGACCAAGACGTTTACCGAATTACCCGATAACGCAGGGCAAGTGGTGCTCGATATCTATGACCAGTTTGGGCAGTTGGTCCGCAAGGTCGAAATGGGACCACAGTCCAGCGGACCATTGACCTATCAATGGGACGGTTTGGACAGCGAAGGCCGCACTCTTCCGGACGGCAGGTATCGCGTGGCCATTCAGGCGGAGCTATCGGGAGCGAGTGTGGCATTGCAAGCGGGCCTGCGAACTAAGGTTGAAAGCGTCACACTTGCCCCTGGTGGTAGCGGAACGATCTTGAACGTCGCGCAGCTCGGTGCGATCGACGTGAGCGAAGTCGGTCAAATTTTCTAATCATTTCTTTGGAGTAATACGAGATGGCATTTAAATCGGCGATCAGCGGCTTGCAAGCCGCGCAAACAGATCTCAACGTCATCGGTAATAACGTTGCGAACGCAAACACCACGGGCTTCAAACGCTCGCGCGTTGAATTTCAAGATGTCTTTGCGGTATCGAACGCGGGCTCGACATCAAATTCGACCGGTCGCGGCGTGGATACCGCACGGGTGGCGCAACAGTTTGAACAAGGAAACATCTCATTCACCGACAGCTCGCTGGATCTCGCGGTGTCGGGCCAAGGGTTTTTCATGCTCAACGATGGCGGCGAGCGTCTATACACCAGAGACGGCGCCTTTGGCCTTGACCGGGATGGCTTTATCGTCAATTCCAAAAATCAGCAATTGCTTGCTTTCGGCGCCGACGCGGCGGGCAACGTCACCGGCGCACTAAGCCCCCTCCAGCTTTCGCAGGCCAACAATTCGCCCCAGGCGAGCGCGGCGATTTCGATTGGGGCCAACCTCGACGCCAATGCCACGCCGCCGCCCAGCGCGCCGTTTGATCCCAATGACGCCAACACCTACAACGACACGACCGCGATGAATATTTTTGATTCGCAAGGCGGCAGTCATCTCATTCAAATGTACTTTGTGCGCACCGCGACCGCCAACGAATGGGAAATGCACACGGTGGTTAACTCGACGTTACCGGCCGTATCGGGACCGGACACCCTCACCTTTGACCCGGCAGGCAACCTGACGGTGCCGGCCACCGGTGACATTACTATCCCGGCGTTTACGCCGACCGCGGGCGTGAACCCGGTCAACCTCACCGTAAGCGTCGATCAGACCACCCAGTTCGGCGCGCCTTTCGGCGTTAACCTCTTAACGCAAGATGGTTTCACCACCGGCCGCCTGGCTGGGATCGATATCGACCGCGACGGCGTGATCCTGGCGCGATTCACCAATGGCCAAAGTGCGATACAGGGTCAAGTCGCGCTGGCGAACTTCCCCAATCCCCAAGGCCTGCAGCCGGTGGGCAGCAATAATTGGGCAGAAACCTTTGCCGCCGGGATCGTACTCGAAGGTCAGCCCGGCACTGCGAGTTTCGGCTTCATTCAAGGTGGCGCGCTCGAAGATTCGAATGTTGATTTGTCCTCGGAGCTGGTCAATTTGATCATCGCCCAGCGGAATTTCCAGGCCAACACGGAAGTCATTTCGACCGCAGATAACGTGACCCAGTCGGTCATCAATATCCGCTAGGTCTTGAGTGCCCTACAACCTTAAGGTGCTAGAAAAATGGATCGTTCGATTTACCTAGCCATGTCGGCTGCCAAGCACATGCTCAATGCACAAAGCTTGGCGAGCCATAATTTGGCGAACGTTTCGACCACCGGGTTTAAGTCTGACTTTCAGGCCTTTCGGGCAATGCCAGTGTATGGCTCTGGCCATGCGTCGCGGGTCTATGCCCATACAGAGCGTCCGGGCATCGATTTTTCTGCCGGTACCATCGAAACGACAGGCAATGAGCTCGATATCGCGATCAACGGCGAGGGCTTCATCGCTGTACGGGCGCCGGACGGCAGCGAGGCCTATACCCGCGCGGGCGCGTTGGCGACCAATTTAAACGGTCAGTTGCAAACGAGCGGCGGCCATCTTGTGTTGGGCAATGGAGGGCCCATCGCGGTTCCACCGGCGCAGTCGCTCGTAGTGGGCGTTGACGGCACGATTTCGGTAAGGCCGGTGGGGCAAGAAGCGAACACCCTCGCGCAGGTTGATCGGATCAAGTTAGTCAATCCGGCGTCGGCCGATCTTGAAAAGGGTGCCGATGGGCTGTTCCGCTTGCGCAGCGGCGCGCCTGCGCCAGTCGATGCGGGCGTGCGGGTTACGCGCGGCGCGCTCGAGGCCAGCAATGTCAATCCGGTCTCGGAAATGGTCAATCTGATCAGTCACGCACGCCAATACGAAATGGCCATCAAAACCATGCAAACCACCGAAGAACTTGATGCGGCAACCGCCAGGTTGTTGCGTTTGAACGGATAGTACAAAGAGAGAAATCGATGACAGTAGCCTTGCACATTGCACAAACGGGCCTTGACGCCCAGCAAACCCGTTTGTCGGTAATTTCCAATAACCTCGCGAACGTCTCGACCACCGGTTTCAAAAAGGGGCGCGCCGCGTTCGAAGACTTGCTTTATCAAACGGTCAGTCAACCCGGCGCCGCGTCGTCGCAGAATACTGAGCTACCTTCCGGTTTAATGCTCGGCACCGGTGTGCGCGCGGTATCGACGGCGAAAGTATTTACGCAGGGGACGTTAGCAAAAACCGATAATGCGCTCGACATCGCCATTCAAGGGCGCGGCTTTTTCCAGATCTTGTTGCCTGACGGCAGTACCTCTTACTCGCGTGATGGATCGTTCGCCGTAAATTCGCAAGGACAGTTGGTGACATCAAGCGGCTATGAGTTAGACCCGGGGATCTCTATCCCCACCGAAACCCTATCGGTGACCGTGGGTACGGACGGTACGGTGTCGGCGCTTACCGCCGGCGCCACGGCGCCGACTCAGGTTGGCAACATCCAGCTCGCTGATTTCATCAATCCACAAGGACTGCAGGCTATCGGTGAGAATCTTTTCAAAGAGACGGTAGCAAGCGGAAACCCGCAAACTGGAACGCCTGGCTTAAACGGGCTGGGGACGATGGTGCAGGGGTCGGTTGAAACCTCGAATGTCAATGTCGTCGAAGAGTTAGTCGACATGATCGAAGCGCAACGCTCCTACGAGATGAACTCGAAAGCGATCCAAACCGTTGACGAGATGCTGCAGTTCGTCACCCAGACGCTGTAAGGGTTGGACGCGATGCTTAGAGTCATTTTTCTCACGATGCTGATGGTTGCTATCGCCGGCTGTAACTCGGCGCCGCGTCGCGATCCGAATTACGCGGCTTCTTATCCAGCCGCTCACGCCCCGGTACACGCGGTGCAGCAGCAAACGGCGTCCGGGTCGATCTATCAGGCGGGTTACGATTTCGCGTGGTTCGGCGACCTCAAGGCACGCCGCGTGGGTGATGTCCTGACCATCCAACTGAGCGAGGCGACTACTGCGTCAAAGAGCGCCGAGACGAGCTTGACGCGTAATCAGTCATCGACGATCACGAATCCCACACTGCTGGGCGCGACACCGCAGTTCGGACTGCCCGGTGTCCTGCCTTTGAGTAATACCGATAACAACACGCTTGAGTCATCGTTAAGTTCGGACAACGATTTTTCAGGAGAGTCCGAGGCCGACCAAAGCAATTCGCTAACCGGTCAGATTGCGGTGACGGTCGCCGAGGTATTACCCAACGGCAATTTGGTCGTGCGTGGTGAGAAGCGGATCAATCTCAACCAGGGCAATGAATACGTGAAGATTTCCGGAATTGTGAGGCCCGTGGACATCACCCCCTTGAACACGGTGTCTTCCCAACAAGTCGCCGATGCAACGATTGTCTACAACGGTGACGGTGCTGGCGCCGACGCCAACCGGATCGGTTGGATCTCGCGATTTTTCGTGAGTGCGATTTTTCCCTTCTAGGAGATCTCAAAATGCGATCGCTAATCATTCCCTTATTCATCGCGCTATTCACGATCCCCGCGCAGGCTGACCGTATTAAAGACCTCGCCCAGGTCGCTGGCGTGCGCAGCAACCAGTTGATTGGATACGGCTTAGTGGTCGGTTTAGACGGCACTGGCGATCAAACCGCGCAAACGCCATTCACGGTGCAGAGCATCGCGAACATGCTGACGCAGCTCGGGATCACGGTGCCGCCAACGGCCAACCCACAGCTCAAAAACGTCGCTGCGGTAATGGTACACGCGGATCTGCCGGCTTTCTCCAAAGCTGGTTCAACGATTGATGTGACGGTGTCATCCATCGGTAACGCTAAGAGTCTGCGTGGTGGCAGCCTGATCATGACGCCTTTGAAAGGGGTGGATGGCAGCGTGTACGCCATGGCGCAAGGTAACTTGGTGGTCGGTGGCTTCGGCTTCGATTCACCGGATGGGTCGAAAATCACGGTCAATGTGCCAAGCGTTGGCCGTATTCCTAATGGCGCGATGGTGGAACGCGAAGTCGCAACGCCATTTCTGGCGGGCGACTTTCTAACGTTGAATCTCAATACCTCAGATTTCACCACAGCAGCCCGTTTGGTTGAGGCGCTTGATGCCACGCTCGGCGTCAACTCCGCGGTTGCCGTCGACGGTGCCTCCGTGCGTGTGTTGGCGCCGCAAGACCCGGCCCAACGGGTGGCCTTTATGTCAATCGTTGAGAACATCGAGATCGAACCGGCCGAGGCCCCGGCGCGGGTCATTGTCAATTCGCGGACCGGCACGGTTGTGATCGGCACCAAAGTCACCGTGACTCCGGCGGCGGTAACCCACGGTAGTCTGAGTGTCACGATCACCAACGATCCGATCGTCAGCCAACCCGCGCCTTTCGCAGGTGGACAGACGGCAGTGGTACCCAAGCAAAATATCGACGTTGAAGAAACCGGAACCCGCATGTTCCTTTTTGATCCGGGGATCGCGCTTGACGAGATCGTGCAAGCGGTTAACGAGGTGGGGGCGGCGCCGGGCGATCTTGTCGCCATCCTCGAGGCCTTGAAGCAAGCTGGCGCGCTCCGCGCCGAACTCATCGTCATTTAGGTGGGTTATGGCCACCCTCGCGCATACTGATTTTTCCCGTTTTCAAGCGCTGCGCAGTACCGCCA
>JBCCEV010000108.1:0-15482 GCA_039030125.1 Pseudomonadota bacterium
ATTGGATACTCCCGTTTGCGGCCGTGCAGCATTGTTGGGCCGTTAGTCACTTCATTGGAGAAGAACAAACGTGGACCTGAAATCAATCGATCACGTGCTTACGACCACCCGCTCGGTGCGCAAGCGTCTCGACCTTAACCGTCCTGTTGACCTTTCGGTCATTCGAGAATGCATTGAACTTGCGGGTGGTCGTAAGCACGTGATCGATTGATTTCAGGTCCACGTTTGTTCTTCTCCAATGAAGTGACTAACGGCCCAACAATGCTGCACGGCCGCAAACGGGAGTATCCAATATTTCACTGCTGATATCGCGCCCGCCCTTGAGCCGATCGGTGCTGGGGACGACTTTCACCCGTAAATCGTTTTTAACTCGGTGAAGTGTTTGCGAGAATGTCGGCGTCCATTTGGCGTACATCAAGGATCTGTCGCGATGACTTCTCGACTCGGTTTTGGCATTTTTCTCGCTCCTTTCCATAAAGCCGGGGAAAACCCCACGCTTGCCATGCAACGTGATCTATCGTTGGTCGAGCATCTCGACAGCTTGGGATACGACGAGGCCTGGATCGGAGAACACCATTCGGCGGGCAGCGAAATCATCGCTTCGCCCGAGATCTTTATCGCTGCCGCCGCCGAGCGCACTCGGCATATAAAGCTCGGTACCGGGGTGATCAGCGTTGGCTATCACAATCCTTTTTGGGTTGCCGAGCGCTTAGTGCAGCTCGACCATCTAACCCGTGGGCGCATCATGTTCGGCGCCGGTCCCGGCTCATTACCCACTGATGCGGCGATGATCGGAATTGAACAAAAAGACACCCGCGACCTGCTAGAGCAGGGCTTTGACATCATCATGCAGCTACTGACCACGGAGGACCCCGTCACGTTTAAAAACGATCGCTGGGATCTGCGCGAAGCGAAACTTCATCTGCGCCCCTACTCCAATCCGCTGTTTGATTGTGCGGTGGCCGCGGTGGCTTCGCCGTCCGGGCCTCGCTTGGCCGGCAAGCATGGTGTTGGCTTGTTATCACTCGGCGCTACCCAGGCCGCGGGCTTCGATGCGCTTGCCTTACATTGGGATGTGATGCAGCAGCGCGCCGCGCAATTCGGCATGGTTGCCGATCGCGCCAAATGGCGATTGGTTGGTATGGTGCATTGCGCGGAGACCCGCGAGCAGGCTCGCAAGGATGTCGCTTACGGCATCGAGTCCTGGTTTAAGTATTTCCAATCCGTCGCCGGCCTGCCGCATATGGATCCGCAAGGGAACGTCGTGTCGGAAATGATTGACTACGTCGTCGAGGGCGGCTTGGGCGCCATCGGTACGCCCGAAGATGTGGTCGGTCAGATTGAGCGATTGATGGAGCAGTCCAACGGAGGTTTCGGCACTTATCTGATGCTTGCGCACGAATGGGCGAATACCGAAGCAACCCGACGAAGCTACGAACTTATAGCAAAGTACGTGATGCCAGAATTTCAAGGGCAAGCGCATGCGACCCGCGACGCCGTCCAAAGGGCGCAGAAGCTGCGGGCCAAGCTTCGCGCTGAGCAACAGGCCGCGCTTGATGCCATGACTGAGAAGCACGCCGCGGAAACGGCTGCTCTCGAGCAACCCAAGGCCGCTGGATAGCAGAACACAGGAATAGTCCGCTAAAGCGAATTCCTGAAAGCTTGGGGTGAAGTGCCGATTTGTTCGCGAAAGAATCGGGTAAAGTTTTGCGGCTCCGAAAACCCCAGTTCGTAGGCAATGTTTTTGATCGACGCGTCCTGGGCGGTGAGCAAGCGTTTTGCTTCCAAGACTAGGCGCGCGGTTATGCATTGCCGCGTCGTTTGGCCCTGAGCGATTATGTTTCGTCGATCGAGAGTTCGAACAGACACATCCAGTTCGGCTGAGTACCAGGTCGCTAGATGCTGCTCTCGGTAGTGGTGTTCCAATAACCCTTGAAATCTTGTCACCAGTTCATCGTATGTCGCTTGCGCCTCGATCGAGGCAGCGGTTTCCGGCAGGCCTGATAACGTAAAGATCATCAGTGAAAACGCCGATGTAACCGTTTCATCGGCAAAGTAATTGGTGTTCGCGGTGCGGGTGTTAGCGCTCAGCATTGTGAATACTTGCTGCGCCTGACGGAACGAATCCTCACCCAAATGAATACGCACGCCGGCGCGCATAAGAAGACGACTTGATTCCGCGAGCCGCTGGACGCCAAGGTTGCAGCCTTCCAGGAAATTGGCGGTAAACAGCGCCGCCGATCCGCGAAGCCCGCGTTCGGGGTCAAAGGCCTGCACGTGTCCCTTGGGAATAATGAGCAGATCGCCGGGCACCGCCGGGTAAGACTCGAAATCCACGTGATGGCGCGCGTTGCCCGCGTCGACGAGGAGTAGCGAGTGGAAAAGAGTGCGCGTCGGGGCCGTCGTTGCGCGATTGAATGGTGGCTTTAGCAATTGCTCTAAACGCAGCACTTCAACTTCAAGATCGCGGCGGTCGCGCCGTGCGAACCGTGCTTCCTGAAGCTCGGGATCAGATTGTGTTTGTGCCGAAGCCATGACTGATAATGATATCTTTAGGCGCCTGGAGCGCCATAGAATCCTCTAATCCGACTTATTTTGATAACTCGATGGCGACTTCCGATATGGCGCTTCGAGCGCGGACTTTTTAAGTTAGATCGTCAATTCACGCACCGAGGCCATCACCCCATGATGAAGGAAACCAGTGTATTGCTTACGCTCGTCGTGCTGTTAGTCGCAACCGTACCCGCCCTCTCCGACGGCTGGGATTGCGTCGTCGCCGATGCTCAACAGAAGGTCAGACATCACGAGTTAAGCGCCAGCGAAGAAAAAATTATGAAACTTGAGCGCGATGCTTGTCACGCCATCATCGCGAACGAGATCGACCCCATGATCGATTCGATCATAGCCAACGACGGGCTGCTATTCGTCGATGGTGGTCCAATCGTGGTTGGCAAAGAAGCGCAGCGTGGAATGTTCAAAGAATTTTTAGGCGCTGGATTTAAAATTGAGTTCGAACCCACGGATGCTCACGTCAGCAGTTCGCAGGATATGGCCTGGGCGTACGGGTTATATCGTCTAAGAATGCCAGATGGTGGCGAAGGCAATGGCAAGTATGTCTCGGTTTGGGAGAAGCAAGATGGTGTATGGAAGAATGTTGTGGAAATGCGCAACTCAGGCAAATAACTTGGAGGTTTGACAATGGAGTGGCCAATATGATGCGGCGCGAGCTTCAAAGAATCGAAACGAATGGAGTAACGCTTGAAACCGTTGTCGAAGGTGAAGGGCCGCTTGTGATCCTGCTGCATGGCTGGCCGCAGTGCTGGTACTTATGGCGCCACCAAATCGACCCAATCGTAAACGCCGGTTTCAAGGTGGCCGTTCCGAATCAGCGCGGTTACGCAGGCAGTAGTGTGCCAAAGGATCCTGAGGCCTACAATTTGCGCGAGCTGGCTGGCGACGTCGTCGGTTTGTGTAAAGCGCTAGGCCACGATGAGTTTACTTTGATTGGTCATGACTGGGGTTGTGTGGCGGCTTGGAACACAGCACTGCTCCATGATGATATCTGCACGGCGATCATGGGCCTGTCGGTACCTTTTTGGCGTTTGAGTATGGATTTCGTCAATCCGCCTAACGATGGCTTCTGGTACGCGCGCTTGTTCCAAACCCCGGGTTTGACAGAGCCCGATCTGGATGCGGATCTGAGAGGTTCACTTGCCGGGATTTACTACAGTCTTGGTGCTGAGGTAGAGCCGGGCACATTCATGCGCCAAACGGCCCATTCAGCCGATAAGAGCTTCCGAGAGGTTTTTCCTCCGCCGGGTATCTTGCCCCACTGGCTGACTCAAGAAGATCTGGACATCTACGTCGATGAATATTCTAAAAGCGGCTTCTACGGTCCCAATAGTTGGTATCGCGCGATTCCGATTAATGCCGAAGTCAATTTGGAGCTTGAGAACAAGCGTTTCAAGCGACCTGCTGCGTTTGCCGCCGGAGCCCAAGATATTGCCTTGATGTTTGACCTTCAATGGCGCGCTTCTTTCGAGCCGTGTTTTGATGATTTACGTTTTATCGAGATCATCGACTGTGCCGGCCACTGGGTGCAGATGGAGCAGCCGGAGAAAACAAACACAGCGATATTGCAATTTCTAACAGGTCTTGATCGGGTTTAAGCGATGGCCGACTACACACTCTATTATTGGCCCCTGCCGTTTCGTGGTGAATTTGTGAAGATTGTTCTGGCTCACGCTGGTGCCAGTTGCGAGGAGGCTTCCACAACGGATCTGCAAACCCAGATGCGGGCGGCGCCGCGCGACCAGTTTATTCCGCACATTGGCCCGCCGGTGCTAACCGACCACAGCGCGGGCGTTTCAATTAGCCAAACGCAAGCAATTTTGATTTATCTTGGCCGCAAACATGATTTGATCCCGGCCGACCCGTTGCTTGAAGCTTTGACTTCAAAGCTTATCGCCGACGCCAATGATGTGCTGTACGAAATGACACTCTACAACGGCGCGCAAATGTGGACGCAAGACACCTGGAACGATTACCAGCCCCGGCTCGCTCGTTGGATGAGAGTTTTCGAAGAGCTTGGGCGGCGCCACGGCTTATCGCCGGCCAAGGGGAATATGCTTGGCACCGATGAACTTGGTATCGCAGATCTTGTCACCTACGCCTTATGGGGCGTGATGACCGTAAAGCTCCCGGTCTTGCGGCCACTCTTTGAAGAAACTTCTCCTGCGATAGCCGCGCTATGTGATCGCATCGCGAACCGTCCCGAGCAGGAGCGCGTTAGAAAACAAAGCGACGCTGACTACGGCGAGGAATGGTGTAGTGGCGAGATCGAGGCTTCTCTTCGTCTGGCTCTGGGCCTTCCCAAGGCGAAGAACCCTTTTATGTAAAGCTCTGCTCCCCGCGCGGCGGGCGTTGTCACTCAAGCTTCAATGGGCCAGTAGCAACTTAAGTCAGGCTTAGCTCGATCCCAACGGCTGTTTCCGGGCATCTGCTCTCATCAGTATCGTCGGCAGCAATAAGAAATCTGCGACCAAGGCCGCCACGATAGTAATTGCGACCAACAGACCGAAGTCGGCATTGATTTTGAAACTCGACAGCGCGAACACGGCGAAGCCTGCGGCCAGGATTGCGAAGGTGATCCACAGAGCGCCGCCAACGGTTCTGAGCGCGTAACGCACGGCGTCTTCGGTGCTGGCGCCTTGTTCCCGGCGGGCACGCAGGTACTTGCTCAAAAAGTGGACCGTTGCATCAACGATGATCCCCAGGCTGGCGGCGGTTACCGTCGCGACTGAAAAACCAACGTCCTGAACGATCAAACCCCATAAGCCGAAGGCCATCAGAGCGGGTGCTATGTTCGGTATTAAGCTTATGATCCCTAAGCGCACACTGCGCAACGCGATCGCGATCACGAGCGAAATCAAGAAAAACGCGATTACGGTGCCCGACGCCATGCTTTCTATATTGCGCAGCGAAATAAAGGAGAACATCAATGCTGAACCCGCGCCCTTAGCATGCATCGCCTCGGGCGTGTTTCCCGCCAGCCAATCCTCGGCGCGAAATTTTAGCTGTCGCAAATCTTCGGCGGAAACACCAAGGACGGTAGCGGTGACCTTCGTGGCTGACTTGCCAACGTCAATCTGATTATTCAAGTCCAGCCCATAGGGCAGCGACATTTCGTAAAGCAACAGATACTGAGCGGCCAACTCACGATCATCTGGAAGCCGGAAGTAGTCTGGGTCATCACTGTGCAGGTTTTTGTTTAGCCGTTTGAGAATGTCGTTAAGGGTGAGGACGTGACTCACTTCCGGTTGTGCCCGAAGCCAGTCCGAAAAGCGCTGTAGTTTCTCCAGATACTGGGGATCGCTGATCCCCTGTTCCGATCCCGCGCCCACGGAGAAGTGCACGATATAAATGCCAGTCAGGCGCTCGGTCATGAGGTCAGTGTCACGCCGAAATTGCACGGTCTCATCAAAATATTGCACGAAGAGATCGTTGAGCTCGATGCGCGGGATGAATGACGCACAAACGATAAGCGTACCAATTGCGGCGTAGAACACGGCGTTGCGCCGCTTGATCAGCCATTCCGCAAAACGAGCGCCCGATATTCTGGGGTTCTGCGGACCCTGGGAAACACGGTAGGGGACGATGGCGACGATCGCCGGTAGCAGACTTATCGAGTAAAGCCAGGCCATGGCGACGCCGATCGCCGTTTTATTTCCCAGATCATTAAATGGCGGGACCTCGCTCGCGTTCAGGCTCAAGAATCCGATCACGGTGGTTAAGGTCGTGAGAAATACGGGTTGCCAGTTGAGCCTCAGGCTCTCGACCAAGGCTTCGTATTTGTTTTTGCCCGCGCGCATCTCGTAGGCTAATGTCACCAATATGTGCACGCCATCGGCGATGGCAATGGTGAGGATGATCGTGGGTGCGGTCGCCGATACGGCCGAGATGTTGATCCCAAGCCAGCCCGAAATGCCCATCGCGGTCATGGTGGAGAATATCGCCACCAACATGATGGTGATGGTGGCCCACAGCGAGCGCATGAAAAACGCGATAGCGATGATAATCGCCAGCAACATCAGGGGCGTGAGTTGCTGAATATCGCGCTCCGCGCTCTCGTTAAAAGACGTCGAAATCATGACCTCGCCGGTCACGCCGATATAAATCCCTGGAAAGGCCTCGCGAACTTCGTCGGCGAGCAGCCGTGCGGCGTCGGCAATTTCAAGTTCGGGCGAGCCACCCTCCGGCATTTGAAACGTGACATTGACGCCAGTTGCACCACCGTCGGCGGCGATCAGGCGATTGACGAGCAAGGGTTCATTCATTGATACCTCGCGCACCCGGGTCCTGGCCTGATCAGTAATTTCGCCCTCTTTCGACAGCAGATCCTCGACGATCAAGTCGTCTTCATAGGACCAGGTGTGTTGGAAATTGGTGATCGAATCGACGCGCACCGAATAGGGAAGTTGCCACGATTGCTCGGTCAGCATCCGGGCGGCGTTCAGCACCTTATCCTGAAATGCGTCGCCCTCATCAGGGATGAGCACGAAGACGATGTTGTCCGATTTGGTATAGGTTTCCTCGACGTGCAAATATTCCTTGAGCTGCGGGTTGTCGGGCCCAAAGAAGTACTTGTAGTCGGTGACGAAAACGAGGTTTTTCGCGCCCATGACGGCCGCGGCGGTGCCCACCAAGACTGTCAGCAATACCAACCATCGCCAGCGGATGACGAATTTGGCGTAGGTGACGACGGCGCGGTCGATAGCGGGGTGAGACAAACGTTCTCTCTGGCCAGAAAGCAGACGGTTTATGGATGTACGTTGGTTTGAGGGTAACGGATTCTAGCCGAAGACCGGTGCTCAAGCGGCACCGAAAATCTCACCAACGTGGGATTGTCTTCCCCTGCAGCTTGCAGCGCGGTCATTGTCCGCGAACCGCGCGTCGTGCCGCTTCCCATGACCACAGGACCTCATGCTCCTTTAGGCGTATTGATTCGGCAAACGTGTAGGGCGTTAGAGGCAGCGCTTTAGCATGGTAATCGGTAGCGAGCGCGGCTAGCCGCTCAAGCATCTTGGCGGTCGCTGAAGGCATGCTTGAGAAATATAGAGAGGCAATATAGCGATGCTCAAGCAAAGTATTGACGAAATGGCCGGCAATATCTGGTGCGGATTTTCTCTTTATACCGACGACCGCACGCCAGGCTTGGTCTAAATTCCTCGCATATTCATCAAGCGCGGTCTGCGCTGCAAGCGGTTTGCCGCTGTCGGCCATCGCGATAACCTCCGCGAGCTTTTCCCGGCAAATCGCGTAGGCGACCCCATAGCGAATATATGGATCCGCCGCGGCGTCGAGGCGGGCTTGTTCCTCACTACGATCAAGGTCGTAGTCGCCCTGATCGGGGGTGCGCCCTGGGTCGACCAAGACATCGGGGTCCGTGAACGCACTGAGCGTTCCATGGCCGCTCAGCGCTGGGTCGCAGAGCACTAGAAGGATGCTAGCCAACAGAAGTCTCATTGGTCACAGCAATCAGGCAAAATGATTAAACCCATAGGTTATCCGTCTGTTGGTGCATGCCGCGACCCTGCGGCACAAACAGCAAAAAACGTCCATCGGCTGACAAGCTTGAAGCCGCTCAGCGCTTTTCTAGCCCGCGCTCTGATGATCCGCATCGCCAGGCGGTTGAGCCTCACGCCTAAAATGGCGCGGCGGCCGTTGGCGCTTCCCACCTGTGGGGAGCCACAGGTCGCAAGAGCGGGTTTCGCCCCGTTCGCGTTTGAAAAAAAGGCGATTTTGGGGGGCGTAAGAGCGGCAATACAGATGCGGCCAAGCACCACTCCCCCGAACTGAGATCGATCGCGATAACCGCGACTACCGCAAACCTTCGATGCTCCAGAGCGTTTCGCGCGGCTGCGTAAACGAAGGCGCGTGTTGAACCTCCATGCGCACCTGCCCATCGAGGCGGCGTGGGATCCCGAATCTCACCGTGCCGGCTGGCGTTTTCCATTCAATGATCCGAATGAGCCGTTGTGAGTTCACCGCATTGACAAAGTTGTCGTCAAATTCGCCTTCTTCGAGTGTCCGCGTCGGGGAGCCGAATCGACGGATTAACTGTTGGCGAACCCGTTCAAAGGTTTGCGCGATACTGTCGCGGTTGCCGATATCGTCAAAGTCGATGATCAAAACAACGCGGCTAAGGGACTCATTGACCACGCTCGTGGCCAAACGCTGGCGCTGGAAGATCTCGTCGAGCACCGGGTATTCATAGACTTGGTAGCCGGCGATAAGCGTTCCGGTGCCGGCGCCAGCGCGCTGCAAAGCTCGCTCAAGGTCCTGAGTGCCGCTTCCCAGCGCGAGGTTAAGAACATCGATTGCTCCAGTGCTCAACCCTGTTGAGGGTGTCTGTGGCGCTTGCGCAAGGGCGGCAGGGGGCTTGTCAAAACTCCAAGTCCAATACAACGACACGCGCCAAGCATTGGTGTCCTGCCCGGGTATCGGGTCGCGATTGAAAAAATTACCTTCAAGACCGAACACGTGATCATCGTTGGTGAATCGGTAGTCCGCATTGAACTGATGCGTTTCGATATCGGGCCCGCTGACCGTGATCTTTCGATTCTGGAGGCGGGCGCCATAGTTCAAGCGCAAGCTGTGTTTGTCGCGCCGCGCATTGACGGCAAGTGTGGGGAAAAAGTCGGTGCTGAAATTGCCCCCACGACGCAGTGTCCTGAGCGTTGCGCCCGGGGTTACGGTGCCGGAGAAGCCGGCAAAACTAAATCCATGATCGGCGTCGAACGAGAGCTGCCGGGTAAACAGATCGCTCGCCATGATCACCTGTTCATCCCGGTTTTGAATGAACAGCGCCGTGCGCGAAGTCCACTCGCCGGGCAGCGGCGCGGAGATGCTCCAATCAAAGGTTTTGGTGTGACGACTAACGGTTTTGAGTTCGTCATTGAGGATTTGCACGAAAGCATCCGCGCGCGTCGAGATACCACTTGCCAACCCCTGCAAAATAGGCCCGCTTAAATTTGCGCCGAAGGTCCGGGTCCGGGTTTTGTTGGTCGTCTCGAAAGCGTCTTCGAATAACTGTGCCCGCCCTCTAAGCCGCAGGCCTGTGTCAAAACGCCACCCCGAATGTGCTTCGACGCTGCGCCGGTCAAAGGACACGATCGCGCCGGTGGGACGGAAGTCCTGACCGTAGTACTCAAAGCGAAAACGGTAATCCAATGGCAGATCGTTGCTGCGGCCACTCAGTTGAGCAAAATAGCCCCCATCGTGGCGATCCTGTCCTGACGCCGCGCCCGTGCGACCGTCATGGTCGCCGTCAAAATGAGCGATTTCGCTCTCCAGCAGAAACTGCTGGCCGGCCCATCCGAAAGTCTTCTCTCCAGCAACGCTAAATACAATTTGCGAGCGATCAAGGGTTCCCAGGCGATTGGAGTTGTCGCGGTAGTTGTGCGCGAGATTGAAATTTAAGGTGCCAAATGTTTCGTCTTGTATGAGAAACGATGCGCCGGTTGTGAAGTTGTCTTGAAGGGTCAAATCTCGCCAATTCGACTCTAGGGCGCCAGCCGTTACGATCACTGAATACTGGCGAGAGGCATTGCCGCTGAACGGTTGCAATTCGAGCTGTGCACCTTTGAGCGAACGTTGCAGCGTGAGATAGCTGTAATAGCCAAAAAAATCGCCGACTTCGGCTCGGTAAGGCAAGCCTTCGCCATTCTCTCTGGTGAGGTTTAGTCGCTCCGGAACAAAGCCATTATCGTTGGTGCGATAGCGATCGCTGATATTGGCGACGCCCGAGACCTCGGCCCGCCACCGATCATAGGGTGAGGCGCGGCGGTCGAGGTATACGTTGAATTCGTCGAAGTAAAAATCACCGGTAAACGGATAAGGCCCTGATGCGGTGTCGCCGGACGCGTCGTATTGCGAGTAGCGCAGCGTATTCGCGCCGTAAATGCGCGACTCATCGTAAACGTCGTTCGCAGTCAGATGCGTGGAGAATAGAGCCGCGGCGGTGAGTGCAGCAGCGAATAATGCGGTTCGTGCTGTCATTGGATTCTCGGCGGCGCCGCGTTACGGATCTCCAAGATGAACTCACTCGTGCCGGGGCGCCGGACGAAACCATCGGTGGGACTGTTGAACTCGAGCTGAGTCGTGACTGTGGCCGAAACCACGGTGACCATCTCACCGCGCTCGCCGCCGCTTCCCGGGATTTCATATTGTTGGAGTGTCTGGATCCCTTGTATCGACTGCAAACGCAAGCGCGCGTCGCGAGGGACCTGGCTATCAACAGCATCGGTCAAACGACTGGCGTCGAAGAATTGTTCGGACAAGGTTTGTTCCATCTCGGCGGTGTTCCACTTGCCGAGCAAGCCGCGCACGAGTGGCTCGACTTCTTGGCGGGTTAACGGCGCACCATCCTCAACGGGGGTCGCGCCCTCGGGAATATTCGCAGCCGGTGAGGCTTGCGGCGTGGCGATCGGTGTGAACTGCCGAAATTGGCGGGCATCGAGCGAAGAGACCGCAACGGTTAGCCCCACCATGAAAATCGCGACTAGGAATCGATGCAACTTAGTTTCTCTGAACATTGGCTAGAGATCCGGACATGCGGAGACGGGGATGGAAGCCACATCGTTGACCGTCCCGTGACCACAGGCTGGCGGGTTCGGGTCGACCGTGAACACCCCATTACAGTTGTTCGCATCGCCATGATAATGATTGGCTAGGCACGCATCTGGAGCAGCGAGGGTAAGTCGGCTGATCGGGATATTGTTAACGACTTGAATGGTCGGCTCCGACGCGCCGCTCGTGCTCGGCGAGGTTCCTGACGCTGTCGATGTAGAGGTCGCACCGGAGGTTGGACCAATACCGATCTGCGTGCTGTCCTCCGCGGTTGGGTCGCGCGGGTCGTAGCTGTTGTTGCCGGTAAGGATCCGAACATCGCGGATGACCACTGTCGCGCACTGCCGTTCGCAGCGCACGAGGTCGATAACCCGCGCTGTCAGCCGTTTCCAGGCCACATCGTGCTGAAACTCTAAATCTTGAACTTTCGCCTTGGCGGCGACGAGCTTGGTTTGTGCTTCATCTCGTCTGGCGATTGCTGCATCACGCCCCTGATTAAACTCGCTTTGCTCGTAGCGAACCATCCCGGAGCTCGTGGTCTGGGAGCCGCTTTCGAACGATGGCGTTGAGACAATGTAGTCGGTGGGGTTTCCATTCGCATCGTATTCTCGCGTCGCCAGTTCAAACGCATTAACTTCAGCCGCTCGCACATTAAAGTATAAGTCTGCCTTACGAAGTTCTTCATAGGCTTGCGTTAGCTCGCCTTGAACGCGTGAGATTGTGTCGATCGTGCGGTTATAGTCTTCGACAATCGCTTGGCAGGGTGTGCAATTTGTGCTGATTTTGTTCGGCACCTTAGGAAGCTTAGGTGGCTCGAAAACCGCGCCTTCAATGATGGTGCCGTAAGAGGTCCGGTCCGTGGCGTCTTCAGGGTTTGTCAGCGTGACACCGGCGCCGATCCCAATAACCGTATCGTCGACGTTAGTACACCAACGACGAATACAGTCTCGAAGCGTTTGGCCCAGAGTGTTTAATTCTTCGGTGATGCGACTCAAACTGCCAAGTGCTTGACGATAGCCAGTTTCTTGTTTTTTGGCCTCCATTGAGGCGAGCGACGCATCGGATTGGTCGCCGTTTTCGAGGACGTGAGATTTTTCCCACGCCAAGTAATCGTTGACGATCTCAACGGCGCGGTTATGTCTGGCGACGGCATTGTTGTAGTTGTTTTCGGCCACTTTGCACCGGTTGCAGGCGCCGCTTGCCGGGCGTTCGAGCTTGAAAGGATCCCACCGCGAGCCGCCGCACTCGCGTGCTCTGCAGACGCTGAGATCACGCTTTTTGCCTTCGACGGCTTGGTTTTGCGCACTATATTGCGCCAGCAGTTGGTTCCATCTGCGGTAAGTGGCGTTCCCCAAGGTGGTTCCCAAGCGCACCTCGGAATTCTTTGTCACCTGGGCAATGCTGTTCATCTGCGAAATGATCGGGTTGAGCTTGGCGATCTCGGCATTAACGGCGTTCGCCGCTTCTTGGCATTCCTCGCAGAACGTCGAGACATCGCTGACCAGATCTCTGACCGGATAGCGCAGTTGTTCGTCGCCGAGCTGGCACTCCGTTTGTTCGCAGTCGTAGAATTCCTGAAAGGCCTTATCGTGTTGTTTTTCAGCCGCAGCCAGTTCTTGTGAAAGCTGATTCCAACGCGTGAGGTTGGCATCACGCTCAGGCGTTTTGAACTTCTCAGCTTCGATCTTGGTTCGCAACGTGTTCATTTCTGTTGCGATCCGATTGATTTCTCCGACGTAACCTTGGACGGCCTCAAGTTTTGGCCAACAGGCCTCGCAGCGGGGTTGTAGTACCTCGCGTTCAATGAGCCCGGTTTCAGGCAAGGTGATGGGATCCTCGCTCGGTGGATCTTCGATAATTGTGGTGGTGCCGCCGCAATTGCAGTCGGCCTTCATCTTTACTTGCGGGCGTCCCACCCGGTAGCGGATTTTGGGACGATTTGGCTGGCGGTCGTCTAACACGATGTTGGCCGTGCCGCCGCCAAGGATTGTGAAACCGCGCATGGTGATTGAGCGGCCGCCGCCAGAGACCAGCTTGCAATCGCATTTGCCGGTGATGATGAAAAGGTAGGCGCCTTTTTTCTTATTCCAGATGACTTTGAGATTTAGCGTGCATGGTCCACTGGTTCGCGAGTAATCGAAACTTTCCGGTTGCGTCTTCGCCCACGCCGCTTTGATACGACTTTCAACCTCGGCGCGCGTTTTCTCGTAGATCACTTTACCCGTGCTCATAACCAACTTCTCGGCGAGCGCCGGGGCGTTGGGGATGGCCGAGGTCATCAAGTCGAACCAAACGTTGCCCGCGCCGCGTAATAGCCGCGCGTTCTTAGCGTCGAAGGTGATTGCCCAGGCTTGGTTGATGGCTGCCAGATCGCAAATACCCTGACGGCCACCGCTAGTCCTGCCGCGCGCGGCCACGCCTTCGTGAATTTGGTTGAGGATCAGCCCCATCCCTTCACTGATGTCGCCACCGCCAGTGGTTTGCTCGCGAAGCCAATCCAGGCTTTTGCCTTTGATAAGGTCTTTCAGCCGATTCATGCCGGTGTCTTCGGCGGAGTTGCCCTCCGCGAAATCCTGCATGACATCAACCCCGAATTTACCGAGCTCCCCGCTACCGGAAATAAAATCATCGAGCTGATCGGCACACGCGACGCTACCCCAAACAAGGAGTAAGAGCGCTACAGTCAGAGTAGTGGGCCAGCGCGATCTAAAGCCCCAGATCGCCGTTGGCAGCAAAGAATTCCGGATCATTTGTGTATTGTTCTTAGAGACGTGAATGGGAGCATAAAACTGATCTAAAAACTACCGATTCCCACCACTTTGCCATGCATTTAGGAAGCTCCGCTCGCTACCGATGTGCGAGTATCGGTGCTAGCCGCCGTGAGCGACAAAAATATGTTGGCTTTCGAAGTGAGGCCTTGGTGTGTTCTAGTGATTGCCAGCCGTGGGCAGCTCTTGGGCGAACGATAAAACCGAGTTCCAATGGAATTCGCAAGTTGCGGTATTTTTTATTGAGTTCTTCGTGAAAGGAACGAGGTTTTGGAACAGGCGACGATGGGCGAGAACTCCGAGCAACTTGTGGTCGGTGTCGCGCAGATTGCACCAGTATGGTTCGATCGGGCAGCGACCCTTGAGAAGGTCTTGGCGAGCGTCGATCAAGCCATCTCCTGCGGATGTGCGATTGTCGCATTTGGTGAAGCGCTGGTCCCGGGGTATCCAAGGTGGTTGGAGCGCACCAATGGCGCGGCGTTTAATTCTCCAATTCAAAAAACCATGCATGCTGAGTATCAGCGCCAGGCGGTCCAGATTGAGCGCGGTGATTTAGAACCGCTGTGCGCTCGGGCCCGCGCAGGGGAAATCTCGATCGTGGTCGGGATTGTTGAATGCCCGCCCGATCGCGGCCACAGCCTCTATGCCTCAGCGGTGTACATCGATCGCAGTGGATCGATCTGTGGGGTGCATCGCAAACTGGTCCCCACCTACGATGAGCGCCTGGCTTGGGCGCCAGGGGATGGCTACGGATTGCGAACCCATCGCCTGGGTGCATTTACGTTGGGCGCTCTCAATTGCTGGGAAAACTGGATGCCATTGGCGCGTAGTGCGCTTTATGCCCAAGGCGAGGATTTACATTTCGCGCTTTGGCCAGGATCGTTGCATAACACTGAAGACATTACCCGTTACCTCGCGCTTGAATCGCGGTCCTATGTGATCTCGGTCAGTGGCCTGACTCGCGCCAGCGATATTCCATCGCAAACACTGCATCGGGAGTTATTTGTGACGAATGAAAATGAAGTATTTTCCAACGGTGGTTCGTGCATTTGCGCGCCCGACGGTAGTTGGGTGCTGGAGCCGCGCGCAGGGGTTGAAGAGCTATTCGTCGCCACGATTGACCACGCCCGGGTGCGCGAAGAGCGGCAGAATTTCGACCCAGCCGGACATTATGCGCGTCCTGATGTGATGTCCCTTAATGTCAATCGTGAGCGTCAGCGATCGGTTGATTTCACCGACGACTAGTCGGCACCGCTTTTTCTTAGGCCGCTTGGTGTCACATCTGGTGTGATTCCATGCCGTGTGACGTCTTAGCGACCTCGCTCTCCATGCTATGAGATTCCATACCGTGAGAGGCCTTGGCGACATCGCTCTCCATGCTATGAGATTCCATGCCGTGAGAGGCCTTGGCGACCTCGCTCTCCATGCTATGAGATTCCATGCCGTGAGAGGCCTTGGCGACGTCGCTCTCCATACTGTGTGATTCCATACCGTGAGAGGCTTTGGCGACCTCGCTCTCCATGCTATGAGATTCCATGCCGTGAGAGGCCTTGGCGACATCGCTCTCCATGCTGTGTGATTCCA
>JBCCEV010000109.1:0-15428 GCA_039030125.1 Pseudomonadota bacterium
CCGATTGGCGGACTCCCGACGCGGACTACGCTTGGTATCCCCGGTATAGCAGCACCGATGTGTTCGAATTTCTTCGTGCGGACCTGCGCTCTGGAGAAGTTCCAAGCTACCCTCGACAGGTAGATGGCCTGGATATCTCACTAACGCAGGACGACCTCTATTTGGTGTCTGGCGCGAGGCTTGCCGAGCCCCACCGACTCAACGGGGCCGCGGTGTTAATTTTAGAACTGTGCTCTGGGGACAACACGCCCGCCCAGATCGTCTGCCTATTGCAAGCCGCGTTTGACCTTGAATCAGCGCCAGAAGTGGTGGTGCTAGAGTTTCTCTCTTTTGCTTACGCGGTAGGCTTGATTCGCGGAAAATAGAGTGAGGGCTTGATGGTCTTAGCCGATAAGGTTGGCTTTGGCGAACGCGCGGCGGTACTTTTCGCGATCGTTATCGAGTCGGTAGGCAAGCTTGTGAATGTACTCACGCGCCACGAATTCCGGAAACAGACGCCGTACCTCCGCGACCTGAAGAGCACTGTGCTTGCCGTCGCCGAGTTCGGCATGACAAGCGGCCAAGTGTAAGTGGTGTTCGGCCTGGAGGTCGGAAATCTTTTTAAACGAAATGACGGCTTCGCTGAACTGTCCGGCAAGAAACTGGGCTGTACCCAGGTAACTGAGGCGGTGGTCTGGCAAATACGGGTCAACCTGCAATGCGCGTTCGAGGTACGGGATGGCTTCTTCGGCTTGACCATTTGCAGTCAAGGCATCGCCATACTGTGACATCACCCTGGGATCGTTGGGATTTAAATCGTAGGCGCGCGCGGCGTGAAACACGGCGCGCTCATAGTTTCTTTGAATCAGGTTGGCGCCTGAAAGGACTCGGTGCGTTTCGAAATCGTCGTTGTCACGTTGCAAGGCCCTGTCGAGACTATTCATGGCCGCATCCAGGATGTCAGGACTACCTTCGGTATAACCTCGCGCAACCGATTGCCACAAGATGCACGCTTGCCAGGCGTGATTGGCAGCGTAGCTGTCGTCCAGTTCTATCGCTTTAGCTATGAGGGTTTGAGCCTCGCGGTTGTCGTTGAAGGTTCGTCGGTGGTGATGAAATTTGGCGCGGAGTAGATATTGGTAAGCCGCAAGATTGGTCGGCGACTTGCCCTGGGTCCTTTGTAGTTCAGCAGTTTCGATACGACTTGGCAAAACGCCGGTAATGCGGCTCGCGATTTCATCTTGCAACGCGAACATGTCGTCCATTTCACGGTCGAAGCGCTCGGTCCAGGCGGCTGTATTACTTTCGGTTTCGACCAGCTCGGCGGTCACTCTCACGCGACTACCGGCGCGCCGCACGGAGCCTTGGACGACGAAGTCAGAGTCCAATTCGTCACCGATTTGTTTAGCCGTCTTCTGCGCGCCGCGATAGGCAAACGCGGTATTGCGCGCGATGATCATCAATGACCTTATTTTGGAAAGCTCGGTGGTGATATCTTCGGCTAACCCGTCTGCCAAGTAGTCGTCTTCTTCATTGCTGCCGAGATTTTGAAAGGGCAGCACGGCTATCACGGGTCCCCACGCAGTCTCCTCAGTCTCATCGGCAGCGTCGACAAAGGCTTCAGCTTCGGTTTCGTCGACAATCTTGTGGGCATGAACCGCGTACTCGACGCCTTTAACATTTTGTTTGCCGAGATCACGGGTATGCAGACCGACTAAGTGCTTGGCAAGATCCCGGACGCTGGCCGAGATGCAGATCCCACCGGGCTCCGCCAGTGCTTGGAGGCGGGCGGCGACATTAACGCCATCGCCATACACCGTGCCGTCACCCTTGACCAGGATGTCACCCAGATTAAGTCCGATCCTGAACTCCATGATGCGGTGGTCTGGCGCATCGTCATTGACCACCGACAGCCGTTGCTGGAGGATCACCGAGCACTTGACCGCGTTTATCGCGCTGCCGAAGGTTGCCAAGACGCTATCGCCAGCGGTATCGACCAGCGTACCGCTATGTTCATCTACGGTTTGACGAAAAGTCTCTCGACAGGTGTCGAGCGCCGCGACGGTTGCAACCTCATCATCACCCATCAGACGGGTGTAGCCAACAACGTCGGCGTTAAGTACCACCGCGAGTTGTCGCGTCGCGCTCACGTTGAACTTCTCATCGGCTAACTGTAATCGGTCGAGGCCATTAGTAGCACCTGCGCTAATCTCCAGAGAAAGCAGCTTCGGTCTTGTTCAGGTAGGCGTTTGCCGCCTGTTTTTGATCGCTGGTGGTAAAGGTCAAGATATTTTGATCGGCATCCCCGTGCATGATGGCGCAATCCAAGGCACCGGCGTATTGATTGATGCTTTTTTTGATCATTTGCGCCGCGACCGGTGATTTTGCGGCGTATCGCGCGGCGAATTCAAGCGCTTGTTCCATGAGTTCATCGACCGGGACTAGTGCTTCCAAGAGTTGCCATTCGTTAAGCTCAGGGGCGTAGATCCGCTCGCCGCCGATGAGCAATCGTTTGGCAAGTGCTGGGCCAAATGTGCGCACCATCAGCGGTACGCTTTGCCACATCAGGTTCAGACCGAGGTCGATTTCTGGAAACTGCAGGAAACAGTCATCGGCACCGATCCGAAAATCGGTGGCGCAAGCCAAACAGCCACCACCACCGATGGCGCCGCCACGCCACGCCGAAATTGTGATTTGGTCCATTGCCAGCAATGCGTTGATTGCGCGGGCGCCGGCCTGCGAGCGTCGCCGTTTAAGAACGAGAGGCACTTCGGCTTCCGCGCTCATGCCATCTATATCCGCGCCCGCCGAAAAGTGTTTTCCGGCGCCCACAAAAATCACCACTCGAGACTCGGCATCGTGACGGAAATCTCTCGCGACGGCTTCTATTTCGGTTAAGAAATCGTAGTTCACGGCGTTTGCACGGGCCGCTCGGTTGAAGGTGACGATGCTGATGAATTCGCGCTTCTCTACACTCAAATACTCGTAGCTCAAAATGGTTCTCCCGCGTGACTTGTCTGCCACTTGGCTCCTTTATACTCGACATCGGCTGTGAACCGCTAATCCGATGACTGAAGTTCCTCTCATCTACCGATCTCGCAACCGGCGACCGCTCAAAGTTGACGGCAGCGTGGCTGTCGTGGGTAGCAGCGACCTGCTAGCCGGTAATCACTTTGGGGCTGCTATTGACGCCCATGACGTGGTTTTTAGATTCAATCTCGCGCCTGTTGGCGGCGAATTCTTGGCGCACACCGGTAGTCAGGCAGACTACTATTTGATGAGCCAGCACATCACGACGCATAAATTCCCGCATGCCAAGGCCGAGCAGCAACGATTTATTCGCATCTGCAGGAAATGCGAGGTGATTTGTTACCCGGGCCATGAAAAAAATATCTTGCCCTATAACAAGCGGCCGTTTCATTTAGGGATCACCCCAGACACCGTTAACCAGATAATGACGCCTTTAGTGAACGACACCGCATATCGCTTTAGCGTGCACCATCATCCGCGCAACGGCATCAAGCTGTTGGCGTGTTTGCTGGCTGTTGGGATAAGGCCTGCGCTTTTCGGATTCGATGTGGTGGCCCGCGGTGAGAACCGCCACTACTTCGATGACGAAGTTCAAATTGAAGGCGAGAAAACGGGGCATAAACCCAGCATTGAGTATGGTTTGTTGCTCGCATTGAGCGATCGAGGCCTTATAGAAATCTATTAGTGGCGAATGTGCCGGGCACGCTAAACTAGTGTCGCCGGTGATATGAAAACACTGGGAACTCAAGGGGAAGTAGAGCATGCATGTTGAACAGATCTGGACCGGTAACGCGTACCGGAATTTTAACTACCTCATCGTCTGCCCCGAATCTGGCGAGGCACTGGCGGTTGACCCGTTAGATCACGAGAAATGTTTGGGCAAGGCCAAGAAAAACGGCTGGCAAATCACGCAGGTCTTGAACACCCATGAACATTTCGACCATACCGGCGGCAACGAGGCAGTGGTTAAGGCGACAGGAGCCACGGTGCTGGCGCATGCCAACGCCAAAGATTCTATTCCTGGTCTTGATCGAGGTTTGAGCGCGGGTGATGTTATTAAGGTGGGTAAATCGGTGGAGCTTGAAGCGCTCGACACCCCGGGCCATACGATGGCCCATGTCTGTTTACTTTCCCGAACAGACACACCGTCTCTGTTTTGTGGCGATACCCTGTTCAATGCGGGGGCTGGAAATTGTCATAACGGAGGACATCCAGAGGAGCTTTACGATACTTTCATGCAGCAGCTTGCGGCCTTGCCGGAAAAGACATTGATCTACCCGGGTCACGACTACATGATAAACAACTTGGGGTTTACGCTCGATCGTGAACCGGATAACTCGCAGGCAAAAAAGCTCCTCGACGATATCGAAGATCAAGATCCGAGCGCCGCGCTGGTTTCAACGCTGGCCATGGAGAAAGAAATTAACACCTTCTTTCGGCTGACCAGTCCCTCTGTTATTGCAAGACTTCGCGAAGCGTTTAGCGATGTTCCCGAGGATCCCGATCCTAAAACGGTGTTCTTGAAACTGCGTGAGTTGCGTAATTCTTGGTGATCAGCCATAGGCCTTTGCGGGCAGCCACGTCACCAACTCCACCCAGTTGAAAATCACGATGATGCCCACCAGTTGCAAGACGATAAAAGGGATAACGCCGCGATAGATTGTGTTGACATCAATGGCGATCGGCGAAGCCCCTTTCATATAGAAGATCGCGAATCCTACCGGTGGCGTTAGGAAGCTGGTTTGCAAACACACCGCGAAGAGCACCGTGAACCACACCGGATCAAAACCAAGGCCAGTTACGACCGGTGCCACCAGCGGCAAAATGATCAAGGTGAGCTCGATCCAATCGAGAAAAAAACCAAGCACGAAGGTCGCAACCAGAATACTGATCACAACGCCGTTGGGACCGAACGGCAATCCCAACAACACACGCTCGACGAGTTCGTCGCCGCCCAAACCGCGCAAAACCAGAGAGAACGCGGTTGCGCCTAGCAACACCGCGAAGATAAACCCCGTAGTGCGGCTGGTTTCCCGCATGACATCGGCAAATTGTGCGCGATTGAGACCGCCACCCCAGATGGCTAGTATCAGCGCGCCGGCCGCGCCAACGCCCGCCGCTTCGGTAGGGGTGGCGACACCCAGGAAGATGCTGCCTAGAACCGCGAATATTAACGTTGCAGGGGGTAGGACCGCGGCGACGAGTGTTCCCAGGGTTTGCCAGCCTAGAGGTTCGCTCTTGGTCGCGGGCGCTGCGTTGGGTTTTAGCACCCCATAGGTGATCAGATAGAGCAGGTAAAAACCGCCGAGCAGGGCGCCAGGGAAGACCGCGCCGAGGAACAGATCGCCGACACTCATGCTCATGCGGTCGGCCATTAGCACCAGCATGATGCTCGGTGGGATCAATATTCCCAAGGTTCCTACCGCGCACACCGTGCCGCTGGCGAGTGATTTCTCGTACCCCTGATTCACCATTGCCGGCAAACCAAGTAAGGTGAGCAAGACCACCGAGGCGCCAATGATGCCGGTGGTGGCCGCGAGCATGAGTCCGATCAAGGTGACGGTAATGGCGAGGCCGCCATTGATGCCGCCGAGTAATCCCGCAAGGCTTACCATTAAGCGATTCGCGATACCGGCCCGGTCCAGCAGTAAGCCCATAAAAATAAACATGGGTAGTGCGACCAATACCCAGCTCTCCATGACGCTCCAGAGGCGCTCAATGGTTAGCGCGGTATAGTTCCAATCGAGCGCGATATCGAGATCAAGATCAACGCGCGCGACAATCGCCACGGCGGTAAACAGCACGGCCAGACCGGCCAGGATCCAGGCTACGGGGAAACCGCTGAACACCAGCAGCATGAAACTCATGAACATCGCGACTGCAAGCCATTCGTTGGCGGGCATGGTTGCTAATCCGATCCGCTAAGATACGACCATAGGCGGCTCAGCCGGGCAATCGTGGCGAGCAGAAGCAGCGCGAAGCCGAGCGGCAGCACGCCCTTAATCAGCCAACGATAGGGCAGACCACCGGGGCTTTGCGAAACTTCACCGAGCGACCAACTGGCCACCACGAAGGGCCCACTGAAATAAAGCACCAAGGACAGGAAGGGCAAAACGAGTAGTAAGGTTCCATAAAGCTCGATCCAGGCTTGTATTCGGGGTGGGCAGCGCTCATGAAGTACATCGACCCGAATGTGGCTGTCGTGGATATCCGCATAACTTAACGCCAACAAGAATCCGGCGGCATAGAGATGCCACTGCAACTCTTCGAGCTCGATGCGGCCTTCGCCAAAAAAATATCGCAAAATCACGTTGCCCACGATAACCAGCATCAGCAGCGGCCACAGCCACGATGCCGTCTGCCCCAGCCAATTTAGAGGCGCTTCCAATCCGCGCGATAACGCCGTATGAGGTAATTTCAATTTCATGCTTAGAAGTCCCGTGGCAGATAGCCACGGACCTTCCAATGGCGATAGGTTTCGCGAAACCGTACTTGCGATTCCAAGATACGCTCAAACCATTCGTTCGCGGCTGCTTCTTCATCTAAAACCCGCAGCGTCACCTGGTGCAATTCGCGCAGCACGTTTTCGGGAAGCGTTTCGGCGCTGACGCCGTTTTCGCTAAACCCCGCGATCACCGGACCTTGCAGCGATTCGCTATTGGCGATCGTTCGGATGGTGCTGGTGTAGCACGCAGCTTCAATGATTGCTTGATCGGATGCCGACAACGCGTTCCACTTGTCGAGATTGATCATTAAATGGCTTGCCGAGGCGGGCTGATGCCAGCCTGGGTAATAATTGAACGAAGCAATACGATTAAAGCCAAGAACCTGATCAACGATAGGTTGCGAGAACTCGGTCGCATCGATCGCGCCCTTCTCTAGCGCTTGAAATATTTCGCCGCCCGGCAGCATTGTGACGGAGGCGCCTAGCCTCTCGATGACTTTGCCACCGATCCCGGCGAAGCGGATCTTTAAACCCGCAAGATCGTCGAGATCTTCAATCGGTTGGCGAAACCAACCCGCGGTCTCAGGGCCGATCAGGCCGCATAGGATCGGGTGGACCCGCTGTTCGTGATAGAGCGCTTCGCCCAAGGGTTTACCGCCACCGTCAAACCACCAGGCAAGAAATTCAATGGGCTCCATTCCGAACGGCACCGCTCCAATCAACGGCGAGGCGGGGATTTTGCCCTGGTCGTAGCCCGACCAAGTGTAGCCAGCTTCGACTTTCTTATCTCTAACCGCGTCAGTGATCGAAAATGCGGGAACGACTTCACCGGGTTCGAAGACCCGAAACTCGATTGCTCCTGCGCTAGCGGCACGCACGGTTTCGGCGAAAGTTTCTGGGGTTCGCCCAAGACCTGGGATCGTGGTGTGAAAAGCAGAGGGCAGCCGCCATTCGATCCGTTTTAGCGCGGCGGCGGGCTCCGGAGAACTTGAAGCGGTTGGAGTAGCCGCTGGCCTTATCGCCAAACTCATCAACAATCCGGTAAGGAAGGCAATAACCACGGCGGCGAGCAAGGCGGTGGGACTAAATGCACCGGTTTGTCGGTTGTTAGAGGGCAATGCGCTATGATCCTCAGCGATTCAACCGCGATACTGACACGAGTTGGCTTGAACCTCTAACGAGTGATTGAACATGGGTGCTACCGCAGAGATCGCAGCGCTAAAGAGCGCGCTTCGCTTTGACAATCGCTTTGTTAGCGATCTACCAGGCGATGATGAACCACGTAATTATGTTCGCCAGGTGGCTAACGCCTGCTACTCACTAGTCGAGCCGACCGCCGTGGCCGCGCCGCGGCTGGTGGCTTACGCGCGTGAGGTCGCTAGCCTGCTTGGATTTGACGACCAGCAATGCACTAGCGATGCATTCGCGCGCGTTTTCGCGGGCAATGAACTGATCCCCGGTATGCAGCCTTTCGCGATGCGCTACGGTGGGCATCAGTTTGGCAATTGGGCCGGCCAGCTCGGGGATGGCCGCGCCATCAATCTTGGGGAGACGGTCAACCACCAGGGTGAGCGTTGGATGATGCAGCTCAAAGGGGCCGGTCCCACGCCGTACTCGCGCACCGCCGACGGTCTCGCAGTATTGAGGTCTTCGGTACGGGAATTCTTGTGCAGCGAAGCAATGCATCATTTGGGTGTGCCGACGACGCGCGCCCTGAGTTTGGTGCTGACCGGCGAATCGGTGGTCCGCGACATGTTTTACGACGGCAACCCCAGAGCAGAACCAGGTGCGGTGGTCTGCCGGGTGGCACCATCGTTTACGCGCTTTGGGAATTTTCAAATCTTCGCCGCCCAGGGCGAGGAGGCGCTCCTTAAACAGTTTGTTGACCACACGATTACCATTGATTTTGCAGGCCTCGAATTACCCCGCGGTGACGATGGCGCGTTAAACAAAGATTGTTACATCGAATGGCTGGCGGAGGTGTGCCGACGCACGGCAGTGATGATCGTGCATTGGCAGCGGGTCGGCTTCGTGCACGGCGTTATGAACACGGACAACATGTCGATCTTAGGGCTCACGATTGACTACGGACCGTACGGCTGGCTTGAAGATTTCGATCCCGGTTGGACACCCAATACTACTGACGCCCAAGGTCGTCGGTATCGCTATGGCCATCAACCTCAGATCGCGCTGTGGAATTTAGTGCAGCTCGCGAACGCGATCTATCCTTTGATCGGCGAAACTGAGCCACTGGAGCAAGCACTGAATCAATATGGCGAGGTATTCGAACGCGAATGGCAAGCGATGATGAGCGCTAAGTTGGGCTTGTCGGAGTACGATGCCTCATTAATCGACACGTTGTTGGACTTACTGCCGCGGGTTGAGACCGATATGACACAGTTCTATCGGAAATTAAGTGAGCTTGACGGTCAGCGCACCGAGGCGATGAGCGACGCGGCGCTGGTCGAACCATTGCGCGCGGCGTTTTATGTGCAAGATCAGTTAAGCGATGCTTACCTCCACGAGCTGGCGGGTTGGTTGAAACAATACTGGGCGCTTGCGCGTAACGAACCAGCCCAATCGCGCCAGGCAGTCATGCGCGCGGTCAATCCGAAGTACGTGCTCAGAAATTATTTGGCGCAACTGGCGATCGATAAAGCGGAGGAGGGGGATTTCTCCATGGTCTCAGAGCTTCTCGATACATTGCGGGCGCCTTACGCAGAGCAATCAGAGCGCGAGATTTACGCAGCTAAGCGACCAGATTGGGCCCGCCAGCGGGCCGGTTGCTCGATGTTGAGCTGCAGCTCTTGAGCGCCAATCTGATTCATGATCTAACGCCAACCAAACCTGATTACGAAGGGGCGTCGATCGTCAATCTCATGCGCTCCATCGGTGATGCGCTGGGCGCCCCGACCAACGGCTATGAACCCTTACATCAATTGGATGCCGCTTATCTGCACGAGCGGCGGGTGATCATGCTCGTCATTGATGGGCTTGGTGTCGAACTTCTTAAACATTTAAGCCCCGATGGGCCGTTCACATCGGCATTGGTCGGCGAGATGACCTCGGTTTATCCGCCAACCACTGCCGCGGCGATCACGACGCTACTGTCTGGGGTCGCACCCCAGCAGCACGCGCTTGCTGGATGGTTTGTGCGATTTCCTGAAATCGACACGGTGAGTGCAGTACTGCCATTCGTCCCGCGCGGGCCCGGAATAATGCCGCGGCGAATCGATGAGTTACTCGATACCCCCTCGTTCTTCGCGAAAATTGCTCGTGATAGCGCGATGCTCCAACCTCAAGCCTTGGCCCATTCGGAATTCAGCCGGCTACTGGGGGCTAATGCGGCTCGCTTGGGGTACGCGGATCTTGATGATCTCTGCACCCAATTGACCCAAATCATCTGCGGGCGGCCAAACTTTAGCTACACGTATGCGTACTGGCCGATGCTGGATACCCTCGCGCATCGATTTGGTCCGGCAAGTCGTGAAGTCGCCGATCACTTTCATGCCCTGGAAACAGCGATCGGTGAGTTGGTTGAGCAAGTAGAAGGCAGCGGCACAACACTGCTTATTACCGCCGATCACGGATTCATCGAATCCGGCGAGGACGAACGCGTAGACATTAGCCAACATCCGGAATTAGCAGCGTGCTTGCGGGAACCGTTGAGCGGTGAGCCGCGCTCGGCTTACTGCGTTTTTGAAAACAATCAGATCGAGCAAGGCGTGCAATACCTTGAGGACGTATTGGCGGACAAAATCACCGCCATGCCTAGCGGTGACCTCATCGATCAACAGTGGTTCGGTCTGGGCCAGCCCCATCCGGCGCTCCGGGAGAGGCTCGGCGATTTCACCCTGCAGATGAAAGGCCGTTATACGGTGCGGGATCTGGTGCCGGGCGAGCGTGATATGCAGTTCGCCGGTATGCATGGGGGACTAACGAGGGCCGAACAGATGGTGCCCTTGATCGTCGCCGCCTAGCGCTATTGGTCAACGTAGAATTTGTTCACGATCCGCCATTCACCGGCAAGCTTCGCAAGCTGAAAGGTGTCGGTGAAGATGCCGTTGAAATCAAACGTTGCGATCGCCGCGTGCTCACTGAAGATCTGAATCGAGAGGATCTTCCCTTTCATTTCCGGACCGTGGTCACGGTTGACCCAATCATTGATGACTTCGTCCATAGGGCGCGATGTCAGGCTTAAGCTGCCATCGCTGCCTTTGACATAACCTTTCATATGCGCCATGTCGACGGCGAAAGCTTTTTCAAGACGCTCGCGGTCCCGTAACCGGAAGCCGTCGAAGTAGTTGCCGATCGTTTCTTTGATAGCGTCGTAATCAGACATGTCGTCTCCTAGAACATTACCGGTTGTCATTGAGAGGGCGAACGATAGCGCCACGGCGATGATTATTCGCATTGAGTGCTTGCCTCTGATGGCGATGGTGGGCGGCAATTATCCATCAAGTGAGCGCGGGCGGCAGCTTTTGCCACAAAAATAGTCTTTAGCGTGGCAAGTTCTGCCGCGGGCAAGCCTCGCCGCGGGTATTCTCCAAGCCATTCTGCGTGGCACAAGACTTGCGAGCCATAGCATTCATAACCGGGAGAGCAGCTTGGCAACGTCAATTGGCTTCAGTCCAACCGCTATTCGCGAGGCCCAAGGCACACGCACCGACCCATCGTTCAAACTCTTCGGCGATGACGGGCTAACGTTTAGCGATGTTCTGGATTTTCTGAATCCGCTCCATCATATCCCGGTCGTTGGAAATATTTATCGCAAGGTGAGCGGCGACCAAATCGACCCAGCGATCCAGATCGCTGGTGGCGCCGCCCTGGGGGGGCCGCTGGGCGCCGGATTTGCAGCCTTAAGCGCTGTGATATCGCAGTTGAGACAGGCGCCAGAACCGATCCAGCCGGATTCAACCGACCCTCAGCTTGTGACGTTAACGTCACAACCCTGGAACCGAGATTTGCCCGGTCCAACAGTTCGTCGTGGCGGTTGGATGGTTGCGGCGTCTTACGCCGGGTTCGATTCGAGGACAAGAAGTACGATTGACGCTCGGGTCTAGGACCCTAATGGCCTACGGTGTTCTCAAATTCTCAGCCCAGTCGTAGCCCGAGACCGATCTCGAAAACCATGAGTTACCCTCTGGCGTTGATCGCGCCCTACCGCCAAACCCATTAGCGCATCAAAGAGGCAGGATGACTGATGAAACCTATCGGCTTGGGCGCAGGCCTCGGTACCCAAGCGCAAATCGCTTACCGGGAGCCTGCTGGCAAACAAACATTCCCTGGTCCAGCGGTGCAAGGCGCTCAGGTCTGCACATTTTTTAGTCTTCCCCGGCGAGCACATTAAGTTCGCGGCGTTGCAACATCGACTCCGGTTTACATCCCCATCCAGGCGAGTAGCATCGGTCGAACGTCTAGGGAGGTTCCGACATGGCAAAACCACGGATCGTAACGAGAGCCGAATGGCTCAGCGAGCGACTCAACTTGCTGGCCAAAGAGAAGGCGCATTCGCGCTCGCGCGATGAGTTGACGCGCGCGCGGCAGGCGATGCCCTGGTGCAAGATCGACAAGCACTATCAATTTCAGAGTAAGGACGGCGACGAAACCCTCCTCGATCTCTTTGCGGGCAAATCGCAATTGATCATTTATCACTTCATGTTCGATACCGATTGGGAGGAGGGCTGTAAATCCTGTTCATTTATCGCCGAGCACTACGACCCCTCGGTGGTGCACCTGGCCAACCGAGATGTATCACTAGTGACCGTGTCGATCGCCGAATGGCAGAAGCTCGAAGCCTACAAGGAACGCATGGGATGGGCGTTTAAATGGGTGTCCTCCGCAGGTTCCGACTTTAACCGCGATTTCGATGTTTCTTTTACCGCGCAAGAACGCGCCGAGAATAAAACGACTTACAACTTTGTCGAGGGCCGCTCGTTTCCAGTAAATGAAGCTCCCGGGATCAGTGCCTTCGCCAAAGATGAGCAAGGCGTCGTCTACCATACTTATTCCGCTTACGCCCGTGGCTTGGAGAACTTTATGCCGGCATATAACCTGCTGGATTTGGTGCCCAAGGGCCGTGACGAGCAGGGTCTGGCCTATGGTATGGAATGGTTACGACACGCGGACCGTTACGAGGACGATTCTTTTGTCGATCCCTACGCGTAAATCTCGACGATTGCCGTCACCGCCGCGCGATATGCCAGGCGCGACGAGTGAACAACGGGTGGCCCCGGCAGGCCACCCCGGAATTTAAGTGCTTAGAAAGCGTCGCCAGCGATCGCTTCAAGCTCCGCCAGAGTATCGGCCTCCGTGTTTTTCTCACACCATAAGACCACGCCATCGGCACCCGCATCCGCAAGCGCTTTCAGTTCATCCTTTTTGCGGAAACAGCCGTTGGCCGCGAAAGCGATGATTTCGACTTCTTTTGGATCCCGTCCGAGCTCCTTACAGTACTTGTCGATCTCGGCGCGGCCATCGGCAATTTCTTGCGGGTCCATTACAAATGGTAGCCACCCGTCACCCCATTGCGCGCAGCGTTTGTAAACGCGAGGCGAACCGATTGAGCCCAACAAGATAGGCGGGTGAGGTTTGCGCGCGGGCGCGGGTTGAACAATCAAGCGATCGAAATCAACGTACTTGCCGTGATGCTCGACATATTCACCAGTCCAGCAAGCCTTCATCGCCATGATGTATTCCTTGGTTTGGGTCCAGCGATGGTCAAAATCGCCACCCAAAACCGTACACTCAGGCTCATTCCATCCGGCGCCAATGCCATAGAGGAAACGCCCTCCGGAATAGTGGTCGAGGGAGGCGATTTCGGCCGCCCCCAGCAAAGCTGGCCGCTCGGGCACTAGCGCAATCCCGGTGCCCAGTTCGATGGTTGAGGTGGTGGCTGAGGCGCGGGCCAATGCGATAAGAGGGTCAGGGATTTTGAATAAGTACGCGGGCACATCGCCGCCCGGCGGACGACCCGGATAGTCGTCGGCCGAGCCTTCTGGGATAACCGCGTGTTCTGGTACCCAGTAGGAGTAAAAACCGAGTTCTTCGGCGCGTTTGGCGACGACCGCTGGGTCGCCCGAGCTCATATCGGCCAAGATTGTAAAGACGCCAACTTTTAAGCCTTCAGCCGTCTTTTTCATTGAGACTCCCCTCTTATTAAGGTCTTTCGAAATACGGTCGCGCATTTGACGTTGTTTGCTGCGTGAAGGTCAAGGCGACCCTACCTTGACACCTCTCAGGGGGCACAGTAGCGTGGCTTGCAACATCTGAACCACCGGACTGAGGGGTCGGCATGAAACTCGGCTATTTCATGATGCCTTTGCATCACATCGATCGCGATTATCACGAAACCCTGCAAGAGGATATGGAGGCGATCATTCTCGCCGACGAACTCGGCTACAGTGAAGCCTGGGTGGGCGAGCATTACTCCTCGGCGGTCGAGCAAATTACCTCTCCGCTGATGTTCCATGCGAATTTGCTGTCGCGCACCAAGCAAATCAAGCTGGCCACGGGCGTAATGTGCCTGCCCCAATATCACCCGGCGGTCACGGCCGGGCAGGCCGCTATGTTCGATCATCTCAGCGAAGGCCGATTCATTATGGGCGTGGGGCCTGGTGGTCTGCTCTCGGACTTCGAGCTCTTTGGCGTGATGGATGAAGATCGCATGGCCATGATGGAGGAAGCCCTCGATCAAATCCTTGAGCTTTGGACGACCAAGCCGCCCTACAAAATGAATGGCAAATACTGGAATATCGAGATGAAGGATTGGACGCATCACGATATCAAACTGGGTTACGTACCCCAGCCCTACCAACAACCGCACCCGCCCATCGCAATGTCGGCGATGAGCCCGTCTTCAGGATCTCTGGTGTTCGCAGGGGAGCGCGGTTACATGCCGGTGACGGCGAATTTTATCGCCAACTGGTCGGCTAAAACCCATTGGCCGGCCTACTGTAAGGGAGCGGAGCAAGGTGGCCGCACGCCCGATCCGGAGCAGTGGCACGTCGCGCGTAGTGTCTATGTTGCAGCAACAGACGAAGAAGCAGCCGCGTTTGTGACCAAACCCGGTGGTGCGTATGACTATTACTACGAATATCTCTACGCAATCTTCGATCGCGCAGGTTTTAAAGCACCTTTCGTCATCAATCCCGGCGATGATCCGCAGGCATTGACCCATCAGGCGTTGCGGGATGAATGCGTCATCCACGGCAGCCCGGCAACAGTGGCCTCAAAAATCCTAGCGTTGCGTGACGAAATCGGCCATTTCGGCACGCTGCTCTATGCTGCGCACGACTGGGTCGACAAGGCGGCGATGAAAAATTCCATGCGGTTAATGGCTGAAGAAGTCATGCCCCGCGTTAACGCCGCGTTGGCCGACAAAGCCGCCTGAGGGTTCCAAGATGCGAACATCTAGCCGCGTCGGCTGGGCCGCGCTCGGGCTGCTGTGGGGCTGCTTTTCTTGGGCTAGCGACTTTGACACCATCAGCGGCTGGTTCTCAGCCGACCAGGTGATTCCGGCTAAGCTGCAAAGCGCAGGGCGGCTTTCACATGCTGACCACGAATTACTTCGTACGGTGATGCCGCCGAAATTTGTCGAGCTTTTTGATTTTGATGAGCTGCGGCTTGAAATCCAGCCGACAACCGATCTAGGACCTCATCAAACCTATCTGGATGTAACTGCCCGGCACGCGGGGACGGCGAGCCTTGCCGCAGACGGTACGTTGCAGGGTTACGTCGCCGGGCTCCCGTTCTCGAGAGCGCAACTTGACGCTGCCTCAGCAGCCCATGCGGGTCACATGGTCGCCTGGAATCACATCTTTCGGTGGAATCACTATGGATATCGTTCTAGCGACCTGACCATGTTTTATTTTGCGAACGGAAGTGAGGGGACGGCCGCACTTCCAGAGGGTTTTAGCGGTGGCGGGCAGCTACAGCGGACAGTACGAATGATGTACCACCGTGTGATCTTGAG